>JAFBAP010000150.1 GCA_019247695.1 Verrucomicrobiota bacterium
GACGCCATTCGGCTGGGGACGTATGCCGGAGTGGAATTGATGCGACCTTTCATTCAAGTGATCAAGGCGCAAATCGCTGCCCGCGGCTACGAGTTAGGCGTGGATTATTCGCAGACTTGGTCGTGCTATCTCGGCGGTGACCTTCACTGTGGCGAGTGCGGGACGTGCGTGGAGCGGCGTGAGGCATTTCTCCTGGCTGGCGTGCCAGACCCGACGGCTTACGCGAGTACCCGGCCATTGCCGCCGAAGCCACATCTGGTCTGAAACGCGCTTGGCTGCGTCATGAGCCAAACGAAGAACGCGGTCAGAAGGCATTCTCGCTGAGATCCTTGAGGCCGGTATGGATCACGCGCCGGCCTGCAGGTGTCGTTCACTTTTGAATCCGTAAAACCGCGCAGTCCAGGGCTGTTTCGCATTCAATCGGGTTCTTGGCTACATTTGATGAAATGGCTGTGCGCCTTGGGCATCTTCAGACGAATGAGCGCCTTTCTCCTTCATGCGCTTTCAGTGCCGCAGGCTCACAACCAAGAATTGCCGAAGTTCTTCAAACCAAGCATGCATGTCTGCGTGGATTTCGCATTCCTCCGCCAAGCGCCCAAAGACCGGTCACCAGAAAGTGGGCGGTGGCTCCAAGACGATCGGCAACTCGTGAGTCCCGCGTCTACTAAAGGTGTCTCGAACGGCGTTGCGAAGGCGTTCGGGGTTTAGGGCCCCGGTCTCCATCAATAATACCAAGTCGATCAGATCTTTGACGCGGGAATTGGGCTGGCCGGTGCGGGGAAGGGTGTAGGCGTGGAGCTTCTCTGCGAAGTGTTCCTCGCGCGAAATGGACGGGAACGCTGGCGCTGCAATGCCGGCGAACCCGAGCCAGTCGCGCGGCGTGACGACCTCGGCGGGCTCACCCTGCATGTCACCAATCCCGACGTCCAGATGGAACTTCGCGAAAGTACGACCGTCCAACGCCGCTTCCACTGGATAGCGCGCCCCGCCATATGGGGCGTCCAGCTCGAGGGTCGGTTCGCCGATCAGGAAGACAAAGAAATCGCTGAGGTCGCGCGCTGCCGCGGCCTGCAACACGTCCAGAAGGGAATCGGCCGACCGGTCCGCGCCGACGCTGCGGGCCGGCGCCGCCGCAAGCCCGAGGTCAACGTCCTTGGTCGCTCTGGCGGTCTGCAGTTTAAGTTCGAGCGCGTAGGCACCTTTCAAGCGCCAGGGCGGGTTACCTTCGGCGAAAAGCCTGGCGAGCAAGCGATCGAAGGCGACCTGCCGTCGGATTCGTTGTAGGTCTAAGTTCCGGCTTCGTGCGGTTGCGGCCAACCGATCTTCCAACGCGCGGCGGAAAGCACCAGCCGTAGAGTAGCGACGAACTTTCAGGCGGCTTGAAGGGCCTCGCGTAGCCACGGTTCGAGGTTGGGTTTTTGGAGCGTGGCAGTGACTTGCCGATAGGTGATCAGCCCGCGTGCCCGCCCCTCGGCAAGGGCCTGCTGAACCAGATCTCGGCTCGCATCGCCAGACCGTACCACGTCCAGAATGGCACGCAGGGGAATCGTGACGGCGTAACCGCGCTCGTGCAGGATTTCATCCGGCAAGAGCAACGCCTTATGCAGGATGAGGACCGCGGGGGGACCGCTACCGCGGCGAAAATGGGGCGGCACCGTCATGTGGAGTTTGGGGGGATTGGCATCAGAGAGGTCTTTGATACTTAAAGCGGTCAGGTGGGAATAAACCCCCTGGGGAATCCCGTGACGGTCGCGAGCCCAGAGCGACCAGAGGACCAACTGGCCATCGGCACTCTGCGGGAAACGTCGCAGCCGATAAATGCCTCGGTGTTCACGCACCCAGTTGCCGGCTTGCACATGATAGGTGTGGGTGCTGCGGGCAAAACCACTCTCGACGGCTTGAGCGGCTGTAAAGTAGCCTTGCTGGCCTTCGGCGGTTTCGAAGAGCCGGTCATGATCCGGTCTTGCGGCAATTGCATGCATGTTCAGAAAACCTGAATAGATATGCATGAAACATCGCATTGTGCAACGAAACGGAGGTTTTTGTCAGTTTTGTGGAGGTGGCCGTGCACGTCTATCGCCGCATATTGCTAACGCCGCAGCCAAGCCGTTTCCCGGCTACTGGCCGGCGCTGGCCCGCCGGCCTTGACCCCAGAGGAAATAGCGGGCGGTGGCCTGCACCTGAATGCCCCAACCTAAGCTGTCCAGCTGATGGGTCAGGGCCGCCGGCTCATAAAAGGCTTTGTAAATCTCAAAGCAGCGCCCGTCATTCAGCTTGCGCGTCAGGGTGGGTTGATCTTCGTGATCGGGCAGCAGGTGGTCACGCGCCGTTGACGTGGGTTCGCGGCGGCTATCGATGAAAAAGACGCGGCCGCCCGGGCGCAGGCAGCGGCTTACCAGTCGCCAAAAAGCGCGGAACCGTTCGCGGGGCACGTGCGACAACCAAAAGGCGAAAAACACGACGTCAAACCGCTCCGGCAGGTCAGGCCGCCACGTGAAGAGGTCGGCCAGGACGTACTCCACGCGGGGGTCAGCCTTCGATCGATCCCGGTTAAGGGCGAGCGCTTCCGGGGCAGCGTCAACGGCCACCACACGGGAGGCGTGCGGCAAAAGCCGTTCGGTCCAGAGCCCCGTACCGCAGGCCAGTTCCAGCACCCGGCCGCCCGGTGTAAAACGGTCGAGGGCGGCTCGCACCTGATCGACCTCGGCAGACCAGTCTTCATTCGCAATGGCGCCCCGGTCATAACGGCCCCGGCGCAGAAACCATTCGTCATATTCGCCGGCGCGCGCTCGGTAATATTCGATCTGCCGGCGAATGAGGTCTGCACTCATGGAATGCCACGAGTAAATGCCACAAGCGGAAAAATGCCGCAAATGCCACGAATGGAGGAACCCAGTAATCTCTTCGTCCCCTGTGGAAGGGGGCCGCCCTTAAAATGCCACAAATAGAGGTCCCCTATTTGTGGCATTTTTCCGCTTGCGGCATTCGTGGCATTTGCCTGTCGCCGTCAGCTGCAGCCTTGCGAGGTGCCGCAATCCGTGCAAACGCCGCACGCGCCGGCCCGGATCACTTTGTTGCTGCCGCAATTGGAGCAGGTGACGTCCATGTACATGTTGCCCAGCGCTTCCCGGACCCGTTCCGCGTGCGTTTCAGCGTGGCCGTGGCCGTTAGTCAGCATTTGCGGCGTGCCTTCGGAATTCGCCCGGCTGGTGATCACGTCGATGATCTCTTTTTCCGCCGTGCGCGACAGTTCCGATACCGGGCGATTGACCGCCCTGCGCTCGATCTCATGAATCTCCTTCATCGGGAGATCGGGCTGGGAACGGTTCGGACTGGTGGCTTCCTTATAGCCCTTGATAAACTGGCAACCCAGCCAGCGGAACACGTAATCGGTGATGCTGGTGGCGTTTCGAATATCCGGATTTTTCGTGAAACCGCTCGGTTCGAAGCGTTGGTAAGCGAATTTCTTGACGAGGCTTTCCAGGGGCACGCCGTACTGGAGCGCCAGGGAAGTCAGGGTCGCCACGGTATCCATCAGGCCGCCGATGGTGCTGCCCTCTTTGGCCATCTGGATGAACAATTCACCCGGCTGGCCGTTTTCGTAGAGACCGACGGTGATGTAACCCTCATGCCCGGCGATCTCGAACTTATGCGTCAGCGAAACCCGGGTGTCGGGCATCCGATTGCGCAGAGGCTGGTTGGCCTTCAGCCGCAATGCTTCAATTTGCTGTTCGAGCTCGACGACTCGCGCCTTGAGGCCTGCCACTTCGGCGTGCTCGGCCGCGACGGCTTCCTGCACGGCTATCGCGTCGTCCACTCCCATGTCCTTGGTCTTTTTGGTGTTGAGCGGTGCGGAGCGCTTCGAGCCGTCACGATAAATGGCGATCGCTTTGAGCCCCATCCGCCAGCCCTCGATGTAAGTGTTCATGATCTCTTCCACCGTGGCTTCACTCGGCAGGTTCACGGTTTTGGAGATTGCCCCGCTTAGGAATGGTTGGCAGGCCGCCATCATCCGCAGGTGACCGAGGTAATGCAGGCTGCGTTTGCCTTTGAAGGGCTTGAACGCGCAATCAAAGACGGGCAGGTGTTCGGGCTTCAGGCCGCTGCGAACGACCTCGTTCGTCTCCGGCACCGCGACGTCTTCGATCGTATCGTGCTCATTGATGTGCGCGAGAATCTTTTCGATTTCGGTCTCCGCATAACCGAGCGCGACCAGGGCCGGACGCACGGTCTGGTTGACGATCTTGAGCATGCCGCCGCCCGCCAGCAGCTTGTACTTGACCAGCGCGATGTCCGGTTCGATGCCGGTGGTGTCGCAATCCATCAGAAACCCGATCGTACCGGTCGGCGCCAGAACCGTGACCTGGGCATTTCGGAAACCATGCGCCGAGCCGGCCTCCATGGCCTCATCCCAAACGGCGGCTGCTTCCGCCTTCAGCGAGCTGAAGGCGGGCACGTCCTCGATCCGGTCGCAATGCTGGCGGTGCAACCGAATCACTTCGAGCATGGAGTCGATATTATCTTCGCGCAACGGGTTCGGCACCCCGCAGGCCCGGGCATCCTCGTAACCCGGGAAAGGCCCGATCTCCCGGGCAATCCGCGCGCTGTGGAGGTAGGCCTGCCCCGTCATGAGGGCGGTGATGCTGCCGGCCAAAGCACGCGCTTCATCCGAATCGTACCCGAATCCATAGCTCATGACCAAGGCGCCCAGGTTGGCGAACCCGAGCCCCAGGGTACGAAAGATGTGGGAGTTTTCGGCGATTTCTTTGGTTGGATAACTGGCGTTATCAACCAGAATTTCCTGGGCCGTGATGAAGATCCGCACGGCGGCGCGGAATCGCTCAACGTTAAAGGCGCCGTCAGCGTCCTTGAATTTGAGCAGGTTCAACGAGGCGAGGTTGCAGGCGGTGTTGTCGAGAAAGAGGTATTCGGAGCAGGGGTTCGTGGAATTTTGCCGGGCAGTACCTTTGCAGGTGTGCCACCGGTGAATCGTCGTGTCGAACTGCATGCCGGGGTCGCCGCAGACGTGGGTGCCTTCCGCGATTTTTTGCAGCAGCGCGCGTGCGTCCTTTTGCTCGCACGGCTTTCCGTCCAGGACCCGGCGCGTCCACCATTCCTTACCCTCGATGGCAGCCTGCATGAACGCGTCGCTCACCCTGATCGAGAGATTCTCGTTCTGGTACATGATCGAGCCATAGGCTTCGCCGTTATAGCTGCCGTCGTAACCTTGTTCGATCAGCGCCCAGGCCTTCTTTTCTTCCTTGGTCTTGGCCTCGATAAATTCCTCGATGTCCGGGTGCCAGTCCTTAAGCGTGTTCATCTTGGCGGCCCGGCGGGTTTTGCCGCCGCTTTTGACCACGTTGGCCACCTGATCGTAAACCCTCAAAAAGGACAAAGGACCGCTCGGCTTGCCACCGCCGCTCAGTTTTTCGCGGGTGCTGCGCAAGGTCGAGAGGTCGCTGCCGGTTCCGCTGCCGTATTTAAACAGCATGGCCTCGCTGGTAGCCAGGCGCATGATGTCTTCCATCGTGTCGCCGACCGACTGGATAAAACACGCCGACGCCTGCGGGTGAACGTATTGGCTCGACGCGCGTTCCGCCCCCCCGGTGGCGCGGTTGTAATGGAAATTGCCCCGGCCGCCGCTTTCTCCGATCCGGTATTGTTGGTAAAGGCCGACATTAAACCAAGCCGGGCTGTTGAAAGCGCCGTGCTGGTTCAGGCACAGCCAGCTTAGCTCGGCGTAAAAAACCTCCGCCGCTTGTGCATCCGCAAAATAACCGTCCTGCAGGCCCCAATCCGCGATCGTGCGCGTAACCCGGTGCACCAGTTGTCGCACCGAACTTTCCCGCCCGCCGCGGTAAGGATCCGCTCCGTTGGCGATGTCTCCATAAAAATATTTGGAGACCGCGATCTTGGTCGCCAAGGCGCTCCATGCCTTGGGCACTTCCACGTTTTCCTGCCGGAAGATCACTTTACCGCTGTCCTCGGTAATCTCCGCGGTGCGACGTTCCCATTCGATTTCCTCAAAGGGCGAAATCTCTTCACGGCTAAAAACTCGGTCGAACTTTAGCCCATTCGGTTTCGACACCCGCCTTTGTCGTCCACGCACCTTCAGATCCTCCGTCCGTATGCCTGCTTTCAGTTTGATCATTTGTGGGCCTGCTAACGCTTCATGTTAATAAGATGTTGGTAACCCTCGACGCCCGTCGAATAACCTGTGCACAGATGGTGAATTGCTGTGAACAACCACGATATATTGCACATCTTCGATCCATTTGGCTCATTAGACCACAATATCTTGTGGCCATCAAGCATATAAACGTTTTTGGCGAACCGGCAGGATGGCTCGATCACAAAAAATTTTTTCGACAGCGAGACGGCTCCCGGGATGGCCCGCGAGAGAAAGGGTGTCCCCGCCGCGGCGGGTCAGGATGCTCGGCATCGGTCGACGGTTCACTTCGCTTTATCGACAGGCCGAGGGGCACGTTCAGCGGAGATGGGCCGGACGCCCCCCGCCTTTTGGGGTGCCCGTTGCCCTTGAATGAATGGCCGTGGGAAAGTGGCCGCGGGGAAAGCCCTGGACTACGACCCTGCGCGTATCCGGGGCTGAAAACGCACCCGCGATGCGTCACCCGTTACCGTCATCAAGCCGTGCGCCAGCCTCAGTGCACTGAGGCAGTCTGTACGCCCGGGCGTGAACGCTCAATCGCTTTTGGCGGGTTCGAGGCGGTCTGCAGGGCAGTGGCTTGTGGGGGAGCGGTCTGCGGGGAAGTGGTTTGTATCCCTGAACGTCCCGCACTGACTTTTGCGATCGCCGCAACGGTGGTTCTCGCCAAAGCCTCTTTGACCTCTCCCTGCACCGCCCTAACCGCCTGTGCCATCGGCTTCGACACAATCGCGACGTCAGTACCGATGTTCAGCCAGCCGTAAACTTCGATCACATCGGCCGAACGCATCCGGATGCATCCGAAACTGGCTTTCCGGCCTAAAAACGTTTCCTGGGGGGTGCCGTGAATGTATATACAGCGCTGGTAAGCGCGCTTGTTGGCGAACTCCAGCCCGCGCAGCCAGATGATTCGGCTCACGATCGGATCGCGACCCGGCGCGTTGGGGGAAAGCACTTCACCGGTCAGCTGGCGTGATTTAAAGACGGCCCCGGCCGGAGCGTTGCCGCCGATCTTGTGGGCCACTTCGAGGCGTCCGAGCGGCGTTTGCCAACTCCCCCAGGAATCCCCTTCCCCGTAACGCGAGGTCGAGATCTTATAGGAACGCGAAACCTTGCCGTTAACCAGGACCGCGAGCCTCTGGTCCGGAATGCTGATAAGCACCCGCACGTCCGGTGCCGGGGTGACGGCCGGCGCTGCGGTGGCGGCGGTTGGAACCTGAGCGGCTGGTGGCGGCGGAGCGGCGGAGGTATGGGCCGGAACCGTTTTTCCCGCCGGATTCTGGCCGAACCCTCCGGCCGCCAAAGCCAGACCAACCCCCAGAACAGCCGTTGCTCTCCTGACCATGGTTTAAGCCACCGAAATGTCCCGACTTCCCCAGCTTAAACGGCCGATCCGTTGCCAGATCGAGCTGAGCGCCACATATGCAAACCCAATCTGAAAAAGCATGAGGAAGGGTACTGACAGAAATTCGCTGTTCTGCAAAGCCCTAAAGACGAAGTAGGTAAAATAAATTGCAAATAAAAGCTCGACAACCGGAATAATAGTTCGAAGCGCGGAGTAGCGGCTGTTGCGCCAACGGTCCCCTTTTTCCTGGACGCCGTACTTGGGGGTGCGGGTGAACTCGGAACGCCGGTTGAAGATCGCCTCGAGCACGGCCCGGGCGTTGTTGATGGAGACACCGATGCTGAGCGCAAGCACGAAGGGAAAAAACCAGATTTCCCGTTTCCATTCGCGCGGGTAAAGTTCCCGTTGCGCGCAGAGGTAAAACACCGCGACCGAAAACGTGGTCGCGACAAAAATCGGCAGGTCGACCAGTACGGCGCGCATCCAGCCGCTGTTCGGCGCCGCGCTGCTCGGCGCCGGATGGAGAAGCACGCAAAGAAACGCCAACAGCAGGTACGCGAAATTGGAGGTCAGATGGGCCGTTGCCTCCAGCTTGATGTAGAACGGCAGCCGGCTTTTCCAGATCCTCGGCAAAACTTTTTTACAAGTCTGGATGGAGCCTTTGGTCCAACGGTGCTGCTGCGATTTAAAGCCGTCGATATCGACCGGTAATTCGGCCGGGGTGACGATGTCGGCGAGGAACACGAATTTCCAGCCGCGCAATTGAGCCCGGTAACTAAGGTCGAGATCTTCAGTAAGTGTGTCGTGCTGCCATCCTCCGGCTTCGACGATGCAGCTTTTACGCCACAAGCCCGCGGTACCGTTGAAATTGAAGAACCGGCCGGTGCGGCTCCTGGCGGTTTGTTCGAGCACCAGGTGTCCATCGAGAAGGATGGCCTGGGCGCGGGTCAGCCACGAAAACCCGCGGTTGATGTGTCCCCAGCGGGTTTGGATCATGCCGATCTGGGAATCGGTAAAATGGTGAATGACGTGCTTAAGGATATTGCGGGGCGGCACGAAATCGGCATCCAGGATAAACAGAAATTCGCCCTTGGCATGGCGCAATCCGTAATCGAGGGCGCCCGCCTTGTAGCCGGTGCGGCGGGAGCGGCGCAACACGACGGCATCGAAACCGGCAGCCCGCAAGCGCGCGACCTCGCGCGTAACCAAATCGCGGGTTTCGTCCGTTGAATCGTCGAGCACCTGGATTTCGAGCAATTCCAGGGGGTAATCCAGGTTGCTGACGGCGCGGAGCAGACGCTCGACGACGTAAACTTCGTTGTAGATCGGGAGCTGGACCGTAACGCGCGGAAGCTTGGTAAAACAGTTCCCTGCAGCGGGCGCGCGGTGCCGGTTACGGAAGTAAAGGTACAAAATGAAATAACGGTGAATGCCGTAGGCCGACAGGCCTAAGACCACCGTGAAATAGCAGATCGTCCAAAGAATTGTACTGACATATCCAGGCATGATGTGAGTGATGGTCAGAGGTTAAGGCCAGACAATCTGCGCGTCATGATGCTCGTTTGAGGGTGAGCGTCAAGTGGAAATCCTTGACAGAACTACCTCAGCAAGGCTCGCTTACGCCTCAGGATCATGCAGATGAAGCGGCCTGCAACCGGTGTTTTTCGCGGCGCCTCGGGCTTCATGGCGGCAGTGCTGCTGTGCCATGCGGTTTCGCTCCCGGCCGACGTCGACCCTTCGTTGCGAGACGACCCGCAGTACCGGGAGGAGTTGGGCGTTAACGGTTTCACCGCTCCGTCGATCGCGGATATTTTCCGGGACCTTGATTTGTTGAAACCGATCCCGATGGCCAAGGTGGAGCGAACGCCCCAGCCGCTTAATTCGGACGACCGGACCCGGTACGCCTTGAGTTTCGGGGTGCTTATCGCGGACGGCTTTCTGGACGTGGAACGTCAGGACGGCACGGGCGTGGACCTGCTGGGACGTGAACTGTTGCGCCGCGCGAAAGGTTTAGGGGTTGCGCAACGGGTGAGCCGGCATTGCCAACGGCTGCTGGAAGCGGCCAAACAAGGGGCCTGGGAGCAGCTGCGCAAGGAACTGGTCCTGACCCAGCAGGACGTCGAGGATGCAATGCTGAGCCTTCGGGATGAGCAGGTCGCCCATTTGCTGAGTCTGGGCGGCTGGATCCGGGGCCTGGAGATCGCGGCGGCGTGCGTGACCGAGACGTATTCGGCGGAGCGCGCCCGGCTGCTGAAGCGGTTGGACCTGCTTGACTACTTTCTGGAACGGCTCAGGGATTTGAGCCCGCGCCTGCGTAAACGGCCCCTGATCACATCGCTGACGCAACGCCTGCAGCAGATCCGGCCGCTCCTCACGCGGGACGGGCTGCTCTCGCCTGCGGACGCGAAAGTTCTCTACGCCGAGGCCAAGGGCGCGGTAGACGAAATCGAAGGCCAAACCGCCACGGGCCAGGTAATGCGCGGCAGCCAGGAACGGTAGCTAACCGGCGCTCCGCCAACGATCACGCGGACACAGGTCACGGTCCGGCGAAAATAAAATTACTTTTTTCATTGATGTTATCATCGTGTCGCCTGTATTCATAACACGTCAATGAAAAGTTATATATATGCCCGGTACGGGTCGAGGCCTGTGCCCGCCCGCCGTCACCGATCACGCCCCCATCCAACGACCCGCCGGAATCGCCCTTCGAGCGGTCCTGCCTATGAGCAGCCGTAGCAAGCGGGACGCGCCGCCGCCTCCCGGGATGGTGGAGGCGGTCAACCAGATGTTCCGCCAGCTCGAAGCGCTGGCTCCGGATCCGAACGTCGCCGGGATTTGTCCCGAACTGCCCGGCATCGTGCTTCAGCGGATCAAGGGCCAGGCGCTCGATCCCCAGGACAAACGGTACCTTGACGCCATCACCGGTTACCAATCGGCGCATGACGATTTCATGAAGGCGCTGGTGGCGCATCCGATCGGCCGGGCGCTGGCCCTGCTGGCGGTCGGGCCCGACGGCGTCGCCCTGATGGAGGCGGGGCGCACGCCCAACACCGTGACCGGGATTTCCCACGCGGATCCCAGGCGTCCGGCCCGCAGTTCGCGCCAGGCGTACAACTGTCATCACGTCATTCCGAAAAGCGTGTCGCTGGCCCGAGGGCAAAACATTAATCATCCAGGTAATCTGGTCGTGGCCAAGACCCTGAGGCGCGGCCGGGACCAGAGCGAGAATCCGCACCATTTCTGGCACGGGCTGCTCCTGCATCCGCAGCTTCATCGTGCGCCGCCGCACGAAATTCCCATCTATGTGGTCCGGCCGCTCTTCCCGTTCTACCCCCCGGCCAACGACGGTTTCCGCTCGGTTGAAGAGCTGCGCGCAAAGTTAAAGCAACTCGGCGCGCCTCCCCTGCCGGAAACGTGGGAGAAACGCATCCTGGCATTTTCGGCGGCGACCCGCCACCGGCCGTACCGGGTTCCGGAGCGATACCAACGGATCACGCAGATGTTCGGAGATCTTTTTACCTCGGAGAAGCGGGACGACGCCGCCCAACTGGCGGCGCGTGCGGATCTCGCCAACCGGGCAGCGGCCTACGCGGCGGAATTCCTTCCGGCCGGCGCCTACCTTAACGGCAATCAACTTCCAACCGATCACCAACCCAAGCACCAAGTCCCGGTCGTCGACATCGATATAGACCTGTCCCCGGTAGCCAAAGCCTCGAAAACTCCGGCTCGGCGCCAGGCGACCAGCCGTGCCCAGGCCAAGGCCAGGGCCCCGAAACCGCAGTCAACCCGGACGCCCGGAGTCAAGATTTAGCTTATGCCTACCACTTACGATTACCTTAAAGAACTGAGCGATTTATTCGTCGCTGACCTGCACACTTCCCAGTACTACCGCAACCTTCCACTGGAAGAACGGGCCGGTGTGGATCAGCGGCTTGCCCGGGACGCGGCGGAAGGCTCTCTGCCGCTGGTGCCGGGTGCCGCCGAAGCGGACCTGGGCCTGCTGGATGAAGCCATCGCCGAGTGGCTCGGCGTCGAAATGCCGGAATGCGTCAAAGCCCTCCTCCGGCAGGTGGACGGCTTTGTGGAGAACGGCACCACCTTGTACTCCGTGGACCCGGAGCTGCTGAAGGAAACCGACGGGTGGCGTCCGGGCATGGCCGGGCAGAACCAGATGTTTTGGATCGAGTTTCCTGAACTCAGCCATCGCTGGCTGCTGGTCGGTGATAACGAGCTGAGCTTCTTCGCTTATGACCTGGTTCGAGGCGAGTTCTGGGCGCTTGACCGGTACGGGCTCGACCAGCAACACCAGTTCGCTGACGGTGACGACCTGCTGCGTTTTATGCTTCGCACGGCGTTGCGGTTTAAAGATTAAATCATCCGCAGAACACGCAGAAAGGAGAAAACGTCCACAGATTGACACAGATAAAGGGCACACGGCGCCCGCAGCGGGGGTGGCGGGCACAACGACTGAGTTCGCACGGCGAGCACGGCGGGAAGACATAATTACCCAGCAGCCGACGTTCGGCCCCGAATTCGGCTCCCGGCAAGGATTACGCCGTCTTTGCCCCGGAGCGGCGGTAAGCCTGGAACTTTAATGCCGAGTACGCTCGCCGCTCCGGGGCAAAGACGGCGTAGATTCCCGGCGTGCCTGCCCGGCCGCCCCCACTGCCGGCATTCCTTTTCCCGCCGTGTTCGCCGTGGTCCGCCGTGTTCGCCGTGTGAGCTCTGTCGCCGTGGTCGCCGTGTGACGGGGTTGCAAAAGGCCGCAGGAGAGGGTCACGTTGGGCATGGGGGCAGCGGATCAGCCTTTGGATGGTTGCTGGCTGGCTTGTTACGGCACACTGCGGCGCCGAAGCCTGTATGCCCGGACGAATCACACGGCCACGGGCCGGTTGCAGTTCTGGGGTTACGGCCTGGTTTGCGGCAGGTTGCGCTGGCAGCGGGCTTACCCGGCCCTGGTGAGCGAACCCGGGCTGGTCCGCGTGGAAATTTACCGGATTAACGATCCGGCGGCGTTCACCTGGCTGGATGCGTACGAAGGTTACATTCCGGGCCGGCCGGCGCGCAGTTTGTTTTTGCGCCGGTTGACACCGCTGCACCACCCCCGGCTGCGGGTCTGGGTTTACCACCTTAATACTGCTTTGAAACTTTTCGGGCCGCCCGGCGACGTGCCCCCGATGGCGGAGGTGCGAGAGGCGCGTCGCTGGATTTCTTTCGGATAAAACCTTGATTCCCGCGTTTTTCCCGCAATGTGTATCCAGGCGGCGCGCAGCCGGGGTTGTCCCTACCGGCTTGAGCGCTGCGCGGACAAGGCAATACTGCGCGGTACATGGAACGCTTTTTTAAATTCATCACTCACGAAGGACCGTGCTTTGTTCGCGTCAGCGAGTTGAAGGCGATCTACTGCGCGGGTCCCACCGTCGTCAGAATTCTGTTTGATGGGTTACAGGTGAAGCTCGATGTGCCGAACGGAGACAGCGCAAACCTGGCTCAACGTATTTTGGCCTACGTTCAGGACCCGAAACACGTGGGGATTGCAATCGGACCTGATCCCTCGGGAGCGCAGCGAATTTCGGTGGAGCTTCCCTGACGCGGCCTAAGAAGAATTAAGAAACGCCTGGCGGGGCGGAAACGCCTGCATCCGGCGAGGCTCGAACTCACAACCTTCGGCTCCGGAGGCCGTAGAATTCCTTGGGCAAAATCCCTGTCCCGCACTGTTCCCGGAGTTTTCCGGATCGTGCGCTAAAGCCCGTCCTTCCCCGGTTGATTATTCGCTTACCGGTTGCTCCTGGTTGATAACGTGTGATAATGCTCAGGGAGTCTTCCTAAGACGAGCATGGCCATCAGAGGGCAGAATCGGTCTCTTAAGACGCCAGCCGTGGAATGTTACGCCACCATCATGGCGGAAAAGCAGCGCTCTAAGCATGAAATTTGGCGCATGGCGCCCTCCAGGGCAGAGCGTGAGGCTTGCATGGTACCCTCCCGAAGCGCTTTGGTGCGTCTCCCGTGTAGAGCGTGGTAACCGACCAACTTGCGGTTGATCGCTTCGTTCCGATTTATCGAGCCTTGGGGACGGCAGGCACTCATTTCGTCATTATCGGAGGGCAAGCCTGCGCACTCTGGGCAAAGCAGTATGATGAGGGAAACCCGTCTTTCGATGCCTTTCGTCCCTATGTGACGAAGGATCTTGATCTTTGCGCGACCGGGAAAAACAGCGTTGCCGTCGCGGCTAAAGCCCTGGATTTGCCTCCGCATTACGCGCCTAAGGGGTCGGCCAGCCCGGAAATGGGCGTGTTGAGATACCTCATCGACGGTCGTCCGGTTCCCATCCAGATCCTTTGGAAAGGATACCACGTCACCGCCAAGGAAATTATCGAGAGAGAGCAGCGATACCTTTGGAAGGACTACGGCTTGGAGCTTGCGGTGATGCATCCGATTCATTGCCTTGAGGATAAAGCGGCTGCCCTATGCGGTCTCAACCAAACGGGGCGGCAAGACAGAAAGCACTTGCGGATGGCTCTCCGATTCGTGCCGCTATTCATTACCGAACGTCTGACCGACTCTGCGCCGAGGCAAATCCTCGGCATGTGCCAACGACTGATGCAAATCGCCGAAGGGGAAATCGGGCTAAAATGCTATCTCAACCACAGGCTTTGCGTGGAGAAGGCCATTCCCGTTAAAGAACTGAGAGCGAGCGGAGTCGGCAGCCTTCAGAACTTCGTGGCCAAGGAATATAAGCGACGTCTTACCAATCTTCGAGAGCTTCGAAAGGGTTCGCGTCGCGATCACTGATCACGCGCCACACACCTCGCGCGTTGCTCTCCATAGCGTTTGCATGCGCGCTTTTCGCATTTGGTTGCTCGCCGCGAAAACCTTCTGGAGCAACGACGCGATAGTATCGGCCCTTAAAGGGAGGCTTTTTTCCCGCCTTCGATAGCAGAAAACGCTAACAGGAAGCCGGCCGATTTTCCCACACGTTTGTGCGATACTCGAAGAACGTGCGTTTCCTGCGTACCGTTTCTCCCTCGAAAACGCCTGCATCCGGCGAGGCTCGAACTCACAACCTTCGGCTCCGGAGGCCGACGCTCTATCCAGTTGAGCTACGGATGCCTGACGGGGCCAAGTTTAAGTTTGCCGGGTACCGGCGTCAACCCGGCCCAAGCAGATTTCCTCGGGGATCAGCCGATCTTCCGGCCGCACCGGGCTAACGGGTTGGCGCAAACGAATGCCGCCAACCCGCGTTTGCGTTCCGGCACGAATCGCGTTTCCTAACGGTCACGAGGATGATCATGGCAGGCAAACCACGGATTTTTATTGATGGTGAAAGCGGGACGACGGGGCTCCAGATCCGCACGCGGCTTGAAGGTCGCTCGGACCTTGCCGTGGTCAGCATCGATCCGGCACGGCGCAAGGATGCCGATGAGCGAAGGCGGCTGCTCAACCAGATAGACCTGGCGGTGCTCTGCCTTCCTGACCAGGCCGCCCGGGAAGCGGTGGCAATGATCGAGAATCCCGAGGTCAAAGTCCTCGACGCCAGCACGGCTCACCGGGTTGACCCTGACTGGGTTTACGGGTTTCCGGAGATGAGCCCGGAACAGGCATCTTTGATTCGCGGCGCGAAGCGCGTGGCCAACCCCGGTTGCTATGCCACCGGAGCGATTGCGTTACTCAGACCGTTGGTTCTCGAGGGACTCATGCGTTCGGATTACCCGGCCAGCATCCATGCCGTCCAGGGATACAGCGGGGGCGGGCGCCAAATGATCGAGTCATTCGAGGCGGACGGTCCGAACCGGGTTCGGGATCCCTACCGTCTTTATTCGCTGCAGCTGGCGCATAAGCATTTACCCGAAATCCAGCGCTACAGCGGGCTTTCGTCGCCTCCCCTCTTTTGGCCCGCGGTAGGCCGGTGGTTTCAGGGGATGCTGGTACAAGTGCCGTTGCACTTCGGTATGCTTCCGAAGACGGCAACTGCAGAGAGCGTGGTCGCCGTTTACCGGCGGTATTACGAAGGTTGTGAGTACATCCGGGTGATGGATCTGCAGGAAAAGCCGCCCGCCGCCCTGGCTCCGGAAGCCTGGAATGGAACCAACGTGCTCGAGCTTTGGGTTTTTGCGAATCCGGAACTCGGCCAAGCACTCCTGGTCGCACGCGGGGACAACCTTGGTAAAGGTGCGTCCGGGGCGGCGGTGCAGAACCTGGACCTGATGCTCGGGCTGACGGCAGGCGCGCCGTACACGCTGGCGCGGCAAGGGGCGGCGATGGTGGGGTGAGTAGGGTAGACGCGGGCTGGGCCGAGATGATGCTGATGCAACGAGGGTAAGAGCCGCCTCGGGCGTCGTCTCCCCCTTGAGTTTTCCCGGCCGGGTCCGGGTTGCCCCGTGACCCGGCAATCCCGGACGGATCCCGCGGTTTGAGGCTTGCGCGGGGCTGGTCCTTAGTATTTGAAAGAGGGCTTGCGTGCGAAGGTAAGGTCTATGTTCGATCCGGTGCGAAAACTGCATTTCCTGGGGGTATGCGGCACGGCCATGGGCGCGGTTGCCGCTGCGCTTCGGGATCGCGGTTACGAGGTCACCGGCTCAGATGAAAATGTCTATCCGCCGATGTCGACGTTCCTGGAGTCCAGGGGTGTGCACCTGCTGGAAGGCTACCGCGCCGGAAATGTAGCGGAAGACGTTGACCTGGTGGTGGTCGGCAACGCGATCACCCGGGGTAACCCCGAGATCGAGGCGGTGCTGAACCGCAGGCTGCTTTACCGTTCCCTGCCTGAGACGCTGAAAGACTTTTTTCTCCGGAAACGCCGCAACGTCGTGGTGACGGGCACCCATGGCAAAACGACGACGACGGCCCTGATCGCCTGGATCTTCCGTCAGGCTGGGCGGGATCCGAGCTTCCTGATCGGCGGTATCGCGAAGGACCTGGGACAAGGGGCGTTTTTCTCGGAGTCCGAGCACTTCATTCTGGAAGGCGACGAGTACGACACGGCCTTCTTCGATAAACGGTCAAAGTTCCTGCATTACCTGCCCGAGTGCCTCGTGATCAACAACATCGAATTCGATCACGCCGACATCTTTCATGACCTTGACGAGATCAAGTTAAGCTTTCGACGGCTGGTGAACATCGTGCCGAGCGCCGGGTCCATCTGGATCAACGCCGACGATCCGAACTGTGCCGAGGTGACCCGAGCCGCCCTTGCGCCCGTCGAGAGCGTCGGGTTTGCCGTGGGGGCGATGCACCGGATCGAGGGGGCCCGTTTCGAGCGAGGCGTCACGCGGTTCCGGGTCGGCAAGGTGGATTTTGAACTGCAGCTGATGGGAGAATTCAACGTGCGGAATGCGGCGATGGCGGTTGCCGTTGCGCGCGCTTATGGTTTAAGCGGCGCGGAAATCCAGCAGGGGCTGGCGTCGTTCACGGGCGTTGCGCGCCGTCAGGAAATCCGGGGCGAAGTCAACGGGATCAAAGTAATCGACGATTTCGGCCATCACCCGACGGCCGTTCGCGAGACGTTGTCGGGCTTGCGGCAGCGTTTTCCGGACCAGCGCATCTGGGCGATTTTTGAACCGCGATCGAACACGACGCGCCGGGCGGTGTTTCAAAACGCGTTACCCAGCGCCCTGCGACTGGCCGACGGCGTGATTCTGGCTCAGGTGGCAAAGGTTGACCAGTTGCCACCGGATGACCGCCTCGACCCTTTGAAGGTGGTAGATGCCATCGCCGCGAACGGCATTCCGGCGTTCTATGAACCGGACGTCGACAACATCGTGACGCGGCTGAAGCCCCTTGCCCGTCCGGGAGACCTCATTGTCGTCTTCAGCAACGGGAGCTTTCACGGCCTTCACCAACGTTTGCTGGCAGAGTTGTCCGTATGAACTATGATTTTCACGCGCATCGCGTTCACGACTACGCGCACCTCGTCCAGCGCTGGCGAAAGGTTTGCCGGGCAGCGCGTTTGAGGTGCGAAGTGTTCAGCAGCGCGGGCGGGTTCGAACTCATCTACGCGCGGTCGCCCCGGCTCACCAAGGTCGGCGGGAAAGGTATTTACCTGTCGGCCGGTATCCACGGCGATGAAGCGGCGGGATCTGAAGCGCTCTTGTTCTGGGCTGAGTTGCACGCGCCGATTCTCAAGGAGCTGCCGTTGTTGTTGTTCCCTTGCTTGAATCCGTGGGGACTCGTTCGCAACCAGCGCTTCGACTCTGAGGGCCGTGACCTGAACCGCTGCTATCACCTGGACGACCCGCCGCAGATCAAACACCAGAAAGAAATTATCACGGGATGCAGGTTCTCCTTGTCGCTCTGCCTCCATGAGGATTACGACGCCCAGGGGGTTTACCTCTACGAGGTCAAGAAACGCCGGACCGCGCTCGGCCAGGAGTTGCTTGCAGCGGCCGGCTACTACGTGCCGGTGGACCTGCGCAAGACCATCGAAGGCCGCCGCGCCGCCCAAGGCCTGATCGCACGCCGGACCAAGAACCTGAAAGGCGCCCCGCTCATGTCGGAAGCCCTCTTTCTAGCCTTATCTGACAGTGACCGGACGTTCACCATCGAGACGCCTTCCGAATACGACCTGAGCGCGCGGGTACAGGCGCACGTGGCAGTGATCCAGCGGGCAATCGAGCTGACGTATCACGTAACCGCTAACGGGTAACGGGTAACGGGTAACGGGTAACGGGTAACGGGTAACGAGTAGCGGATAACGAGTAGCGGGTAGCGGGTAGCGGGTACGGGTGACGAGTTCGGGGATCGGCAATACCCTTTTGGGCGTGCCTGCCGCGCGACCGGAAGAACGCCGGGTCGCGCATCCCTCATACCATTTCGACGGCCATGGAGGTAAAATCTTGCCGTCCTCCCCAGGCGCCCTGCCGGAGTTACACCTAGTAAACCGTATAAACAGCCTAGGCCCAACGGGCCGGGGGAACTTAGCCCAGGGTTTACCCTGGGAAGGCGGTTCCCCCTCGATCCAGCCCTGAAGGGGCGGCAGAAACCGTGAGCAATGCTTTCTGCCGCCCCTTCAGGGCTGGATCGTGATTTGACGGTTTCCCAGGGTAAACCCTGGGCTAAGTTCCCCCGGCCCGTCGGGCCTAAGGCCGCTTTAACGCCGCGCAGAGCACCCGGCAGCGCCTCCTCCCGCCGGAATTCTACCGAAATAATTGTGTAAATGGTATCAGAGACAAAAAGACAAACCGGCCCCGGGACGCCCAGAACCCTGAACCGTACCCGCTACCCATTACTCGCCACCCGTTACCCGTTACCCGTTACTCGTTACGCGTTACGCGTTACCCGTTACCCGTTACCCGTTTACCCGCCTGCGGACCCTTCGCCGCCCGGCTTGGTCATCTCGACGGGATCCAGGGCCCGCGCCAGCTCCTCCGGCGGCAGCACGTGTTGTTCCTGGCAGAGTTGCCGCACCGTTTTGCCGGTCTTGACTGATGCTTTGGCGATTTCCGCAGCACGATCATACCCGATGATGGGCACCAGGCTGGTCACCATGGCCATGCTGTACTCGACCAGTTCATTGCAGCGCTCGCGATTGGCGGTGATGCCGGACACGCACTTTTCTTCGAACACGCGGGCCACGTTGGCCAGGAGGCGAATGCTTTCCAGGGCATTGTGCGCCATCATCGGCATCATCACGTTCAGGTCCAGATTGCCATTGGCGCCTCCCCAGTGGACGGCCGTATCGTTACCGAACACCTGAGCGCAAACCTGCATCACGGACTCACAGATGACCGGGTTGACCTTGCCGGGCATGATCGAGCTCCCCGGCTGGGTTGCCGGCAGTTGAATTTCAGCGATGCCGCACCGGGGACCGCTGCTCAGGAGGCGAAGGTCGTTGGCGATTTTGAAAAGGCTGACCGCGATCGTCCGGAGTTCACCGCTGGCTTCGACCAAGCCGTCTTTCGAGCCCTGGGCCTCGAAGTGATTGCGGGTTTCGCGGAATGCGATGTTGGTCCGGTTCCAAAGGTATCCCATGGCGCGACCCGAAAATTCCGGGTGGCAATTCAGACCGGTGCCGACGGCGGTGCCGCCGAGCGCCAATTCCTCAACGGCCGCGATCGCGTTGCCCGCGCGCAGTTTACCGTATTCGACCTGCTTGGCGTAGCCGCTGAATTCTTGTCCGAGGCGGATCGGGGTGGCATCCATCAGGTGCGTCCGGCCGATTTTGATCACGTCCCAGAACTCGCGCGCCTTGTTTTCGAACGCGGCCTGCAATTGTTCCAAAGCCGGCATCAGATCGCCGCGAATCGACTCCGCGACGGCGACGTGAATGGCGGTGGGGATCACGTCATTGCTGGACTGGCCCATGTTGACGTGGTCGTTCGGGTGAATCGGCTCCTTTGAGCCGATCGGTTTACCGGCCAATTGGCTACACCGGTTCGCGATCACCTCGTTGGCGTTCATGTTTGAGCTCGTGCCCGAGCCGGTCTGGAAGACATCAACCGGAAAATGCTGGTCCAATTTTCCGTCGATGACTTCTTCGGCGGCCTGCGCAATGAGGCGAGCCTGCTCTTCGGAAAGGCGCTCAAGGTCGCGATTTGCCGAAGCCGCCGCCCATTTAACCAGCCCAAGCGCGCGGATGAGCGGCCGGCTGAACCGGTACCCGCTGACCGGGAAATTCAGGACCGCCCGCTGGGTGCTCGCGCCGTAAAGCGCGTCTGCCGGCACCTCCATGGTACCCATCGAATCTTTTTCTATACGCGTCTGCATTCCGTCTGAACCGATAATCCTCCCAGGCATTTCGCTCCAGATAAAAGCGGCGCCAACGATCTTGAGGCCGGTTACCGGCCCGGAACGGCCCGATCCGAGGCCGATCGAGCAAACCGATTTCTGGTCATTATAAGATCGCTCGGTTCTGTAACCAGTAGCTTGACTTGATCCTGTATTCCCTTAACAATCCTGGAAGCTTTTTTAATACAGATCTCCTAGATAGAACTGACTTCGTGAGCGAACCGCCTAACCATAATCTCTTAACCGTCAAAGAAACTGCCGAGTATCTGCGCATTCCATTGCCGACGGTTTACTACTTGGTCCAGCGCGGGCAGATTCCCGCCATTCAAATTGGTGGCCGCTGGCGCATCAAGAAATCCTCTCTTGACCGCGACATCCTGCGCCAGGACAAGCAAGGCCAACCGACGGTGCTGGTAGTGGATGACGACCCGGGCCTGCAGGAACTGTTCCGAACGTTCCTCAAAAAGATCGGTTTCAGCCGAGTTGTCGTCGGAACCGCTAAAGATGCCGTTACGAGCCTTCGGAAACAAAAGTTTGACCTCATGTTCCTGGATCTGCAGTTGCCGGATGCACCTGGAGACCAGGTTTACAAAACGGCCAAACAGATCGATCCGGAGCTCAACGTGATCGTCATCACCGGGTATCCCGACAGCGAGGTTTTGGATCGCATCCTGCAAATCAGCCCGGTTACAGTCCTTAAGAAGCCTCTCAAGATTGAGCAGCTTAACCAAACAGTGAAAATTCTTGGGCATAACAGCCCGAAAGTTGAGTAACAAGACAAGGCAAGGACGGCTGGCAAAGCCGAGCATCTCGCGTTTGGCTGGCATGTAGCCCCGAGTCGGTTCGGCTTTGCCCATCAGAGTGGGAGCGCTCTTTTTGTCCACGAGGGGCCGGTTGTTACGGCTTAAGTGATAAAGTAACTGAGGTTTTCAAGCTCGATCGCAAGGTTCACGTTGTTCACCACGACCTGATCGGGAACCTGCAGGATAATCGGCGCGAAATTCAGGATTGCCTGGATGCCGGCTTCGACCAACTCGTTGGCGACGGCCTGGGCGGCGACGGCGGGTACGGTGAGAATGGCCAGCTTGAGGCCATTCTCTCGTACGAAGCCGGCCATACGATCGATCGGGTAAATCGGAATCTTCGAGTGGCCATTTTTGGCGCCTTCGGGCCGGATATCGAACGCGGCGATGATCTCAAAGCCTTCTTTTGCGAACCCATCATACCTGAGAAGGGCAGAGCCGAGATTTCCGGCACCGACCAGGATGACAGGCTGGAAACGGGCGGTCCGCAGCACGTTCGTCAGCTGTGAAAGCAGGGCGCCCACGTTATAACCGAGGCCACGGGTACCGAACTGGCCGAAGTAGGTAAGGTCTTTTCGCAATTGCGTCGGTTTGACCCCGGCTGCCTTAGCCAGGGCGTCGGAAGAGACCGTTTCGATTCGGCTCTGGTGCAACCGCTCCAGGATACGAAAATACAAGGAGAGGCGGTAAACCGTCTTGCGCGGAATCACAAGCTTGGTCACAGGCCAAAATATTTTGTAGGACGAGGAGCGTCAACCTGACACGGCGCCCGAGGCGCTCGCCCGGCAACGGGCGATCCGGGGCGGTACCGGCGTGCAGCCCGGTTCCCCCACCACCATCGATCCTGATCCTGGCCCGGCAACGGTTGCCATCGGCGCACCCGGCCGGCGTCCCTGAATCGAATTCGGATCGACCCTGAAATTTGAGTTGCCTTAACCGGCCGGACTGGTCTTGTGGGACAACTCCGTCAAAAGGCTCTCGAGGTTCTCGAATTCGATCTTCGCGCCGTCCCAAAAATTTTCCGGGCCGTGCTCGATCAGCACGATCCAGCAAAATGTAAAAACCAGGTACAGGCAGAGCCAGGCGAGGAGCCGTGCGCACATGCGGGCAACATGAGTGGATTAGCGCGCACACGCAACCCGGCGCGCCCGGAATGCGTTGAAATTGTGGTTCGCCTTACGGACAAGGGGCTTTCGTTTTAGGCCGGCTTCGGTACGGTAAGCGTGTGAGTTATCAGGTCTTCGCCCGCAAATACCGCCCCCAGGTTTTTGATGATGTACTTGGCCAGGACCACGTGGTTCAGACGCTGAAGAACGCGATCCAACAGCGGCGTCTGGCCCATGCTTATCTGTTCGTCGGACCGCGCGGAACGGGCAAAACCTCCACGGCGCGTATTTTGGCCAAGGGATTGAATTGCGTTCACGGGCCGACCCCGAACCCGTGCGGCGTTTGCGATTCCTGCCGGGAAATTGCGCAGGGAATCAGCCTCGACGTGCTCGAGATTGACGGGGCCAGCAACAACAGCGTCGACCAGATCCGGGAACTGCGTGACAACGTCCGGTTTGCGCCGGTCCGTGGCCGTTACAAGCTGTACATCATTGACGAGGTGCACATGCTGTCGACGCAGGCGTTCAACGCTTTGCTGAAAACGCTGGAGGAACCGCCTGAGCACGTCATTTTTGTCTTCGCCACGACCGAAGTGCATAAGGTGTTGCCGACGATTTTGAGCCGCTGCCAGCGCTTTGACCTTCGCCGGATCCCGACCCAGGTGATCGCGCGTCACCTTGCGTTCATCGCCGAACAGGAAAGCGTAAAACTTTCACAAGCCGCCGCCGAGGCGATTGCGGTGGCCGCGGACGGCGGCTTGCGGGACGCGGAGTCGATGTTGGACCAATTGGTGGCGTTCTGTGGCCATGACGTCGGCGAAAAAGAGGTGCTTGAGGTTTTCGGGTTAACGTCGGAACGCGTCGTCACCGACATTTTCCGGGCGATGGTCGCCCGGAACGCGGCGGAAGCCCTCACCTTGATTGATCGTCAGGCTGAGGCCGGCAAAGATTTCGGACGGTTGCTCGCCGACCTGCTGGTTTTTGCGCGGAGCCTGCTGGTGTTCAAGGTGGAGCCGGCTGCGCTCCGTGATGAGGTCAGCGAGGCGGCCCGAACGGCGCTGGAGGAACTTCAGCCGCAACTGGAAACCGACGAACTGCTGCGTTTGATTCAGCAACTGGCAGAAACGGAATCGGTGCTGAAATGGTCTGCCAACAAGCGCATGCACCTCGAGATCGGGGTGATCAGGGCGGTTCAAAGCCTGGAGGAAGTCGGTTTGGATTCGGTCCTTCAAGCGCTTCAGGATCTGCGTAGTTCCGGACAAACCGGTGCAAAGCCGCCCGTGGCTGCACCGGCTCGCAAGGTGCACCCGGCGGCGCCGAAAGCCGTGGCGCAGCCGGTCCCCGCGAAGCCGCCCGAATCACGCCCGGTTGCAGAGAAATCCCCGGCGCCAGCGGCTTCGGACGGCAAAACACCTACGGGAGAGAGCAGTCCCGCCAAGGTCACCCCGGTGGCCGAGGCGCAACCGCAACCGTCCCCTGCCGCCGAACCCGCGGAAGCCGATCAGAGGCGCAAGGCGGACGCGACCCCGGATGGCGGCCTTAGCAAGGCGGCAACCCGGGCGGATGCCCCGGCGACGCCTGCAAGTCAGGACCCGGCGCAAGCACCGCCCGCTGACGCGCCTCCGCTCCAGGAACTCTGGCCGAAACTTCTGGGCGAGATTCGCACCAAGCGGCCCCTCATCCTGTCATGGCTGGAAAAGGCAGTGCCGCTCGGGACAGAAGACGGGGTCTTCCGGTTAGGATTTCCGGAAAGCGAGACCCTTACGCTGGAATCGCTGATGCGCGCCAATAACCGCAAGTTTATCGAGACCGCGCTCAGTCAACTGCTGGGACGGCCCTACCGCCTGGAGGCTGAGATTCGGGCGGGGCTGGGGCCGGTGGCGGCTGCGCCACGGGCGGAGGCTGATCCCACGGAGGTATTTAAGAACGATCCGCTGATCCGGAAGGCGTTGGAAATCTTCAGGGCCGAAATCCAGGCGGCAGAACCTGGGTAAGGATACGAACTTGGACCGGCTGCCACGATTACGTTCCGGCACGGGCAGACCCACCCACGGGAGGGGGATCGTTTCTTCGGATCGTAACTTGGCGAACGGTATGATCGAGGGATGAGGAGAGCAGACAGATGAACATCCAAAAGATGATGAAGCAGGCCGCCAAGATGCAGGAGCAAGCGGCCAAGATGCAGGAACAACTCGCGGAAAAGACGTTGGAAGTGAGCGTCGGCGGCGGCAAAGTGACGGTTACGGCCAATGGCGTCGGCGATATCCTGGGAATCAAAATCGCCAAAGAAGTGGTGGACCCCGACGACGTTGAATTGCTGGAGGACCTGGTTCTGAGCGGCGTCAAACAGGCCATCGAAAAAGGGAAGGCCATGGCGCAAGAAGAAATGGGGCGTCTGACGGCCGGCCTCGGTTTGCCTCCCGGGCTTTTGTAGGGCGCAACGGCGTTTTTTGCTTGAAACTGTACGGCAGCCGCTTAGTTTTGCCGTCCGCTGCCGGAGATTCCTGAGTAGCTCAGTGGTAGAGCGGTCGGCTGTTAACCGATTGGTCGTAGGTTCGAATCCTACCTCAGGAGCCAGGCCGGGGGGAGAAGGCGGGCACGGTGGAAGAGAGCGGGCACCACGTAAGAGTTCACACGGTCACACGGCGGGCCACAGCGATTTGGCGGGCACAACGTAAGAGTTCACACGGCGACCACGGCGAGCCACGGCGACCACGGCGGGAAGAGGGGGTTACTTGGCACCCGACCCTGCATTCGGCACTTGGCAAGAAGTACGCCGTCTTTGCCCCGGAGCGGCGGCGAGAGGACTCGGCACTAAAGTTCCCGGCTACCGCCAACCGCCGCTCCGG
>JAFBAP010000151.1 GCA_019247695.1 Verrucomicrobiota bacterium
CCGGCGGAATGGTATAGAGAGACGCGCGGATGCGTGGCGCGTGCCGGGTCTTGCTTGACGGTGGCAGAATTGCGGGTCAGGTCGAGGGGTAAACGCTGGGCTATGTTCTCTTGGCCCTTCGGGCCGAAAGACGGTCACGGCTGTCCCCGCGCTGCTCTCAAAAAATGTGGGTAATGCTCAGCCCTTTAGGGCGGGGTCGAGGGTCGAGGGTTTTTGGGTTTACTGGCAATTTGCTTTCTGGCAGGGGTCGCGCCTTTGCGATAGACTGGAAGCGGTTCTTTGAAGACTCGGCGTTGCCGGTTCCGCCCAGGAAACCTTGCGGCGGGCAAAACGCAGAAGGATCAAGACGGAAAACTCTGAAACGCTTTCCACGTACCCGGGGGCACCGGGGATCGCTAAACGCCTGTGGATAACCTGTAAGACCCGCTCTCGTGAGGGGCACGGTTCGTTGAACCAGGAACCACCTTGTAAGAATGCGCAGCAATGTGACATAGCAAGGAATCCTCGGCCTTGAGGCCGGGGAGGATGTCAAACGATGCTTATAGATCGCCTGGCCGCTTGGCTTTCCCGGGCTTGTGTTCCGGGGGCAGGCAACCGCGTGACGACAGCTCTTCAGATACCTTCGCGGCGATGACGCGCGCCGTACGCTTCTCGTCCTCAGAAACGCCGTGCCCCGCTTTACCCGCAATCGCGATCACGGCGGCAGGTACGGTCGTGGGCGCCAGCGGGCCCACGGACGTGATCACACCCGGTTCGGCATTGCTGCCGCCCGAGGAAGAAAAGGAAAACAACGGCCTCTCCCGCCGGCGCTCTGCTAAATCATACACTTGGACGGCGGTTTCCATTTTGGTGCCACCGGCCCCGAAACCGAGCGCGATCCGGAGTGCGCGGCTGCCTTGGTTGACGCGTGTAAATTGCCCGGCGATCAACCATCCCGGCTGGCGGCGGCGCAGCTTATTCAGTTCGACCGGAGCTGTGACGGGCACAACCGGCAGGCCGTACCGGCCCAGAGCGCGCACCGTTTGGGTACGCATCCTGGTTTGGATCCCCTGCTCAAACGCCACCAACTGTGCGCCTTGCCGGTCGGCCCGGATTGAAGCCTGCGATGGAAAACCAAAGTCTTTAACGTAAAGCACGGTAGGACAGCGATGCGGTGCCCGGGTCTGGTCAGACCGCTCGGACGTGACGCTGACGGAAGCGCAGCCTCCAAAAACCAGCAGGAGGACACCGATCAATAATAAGCCGACAGGATGGATTACTTTCATGGATGCAAAAGGGACTGAACCCAGGCCGCGGACGGCCGGCGAGCTTCCTGGTTTCCACATGCCATCTTGGGATGGGCACGGGCCTCAAAGTCCTGACCGCGGCGGCGCGCGCACAACCCACTTCGCACGATGGGGGTCAACCGGTCGTGGTCACATGACGAAGCCGGCAGCAAATCGGTACGGCGTCTCGGGTGTGCAGAGGCGCCAACCGGCACCGCGACAAGCCCCTCCAGGTGTCCTGACGGCCCTGATTAACCTCAAAAACGCTCAATCGCCACCGCCGCCGGAGCGAGCCACGTCCCGGTGCCGCTGGATGAAATCCCGGTACCAATAGTAAGAATCCTTGGGGATCCGGCGCTGGGTGGCGAAGTCCACCTTGATGATGCCGAAGGTGGGCCGGTAGCCGCAAGCCCACTCGAAATTATCCATCAGCGACCAGACAAAGTAACCCCGGATATCCACTCCCCGGCTGAGGGCTTCCAGCATCGCATGAATGTAGCTGTCGAGGAATTCAATGCGCCGGTTATCATGAACTTTGCCGTCTTCGGACGACGTGTCTTCAAAGTAAGCGCCATTTTCAGTGATGTAGATCGGCGGACAGGGATAGGCGTCGTGGAGCCAAAGGAGAATATCCCGAAACTCCTGAGGGTTGATTTCCCAGTCAAAGCTGGTTTTGGGCACGTGCGCCGGCGGCGAGACGTGCTCATAGCCCAGGACGGCGTCCGGTCTAGCCCGGAGATACATGCGACAGTAGTGGTTAACACCCAGGAAGTCGACCGGTTGTCGAATCGATTGCAGGTCCCCTGGACGGATAAATGGCTCAAATTCCGCGCGGACGCGATCCGGGTAGGTCCCCAGGAACAGCGGTTCGAGAAAGCAGCCGTTCCAGAGATCATTATGCCGCTCAGCCATCGTCGCGGAAGCCTTTGAAGCGTCTGCGGGCAGGGCGCGCTGGATCGTCATCGTGGTCCCTAGCCGCCATGCGGAATCCGTGGATCGCAGCCCTTGCAGAGCGAGCCCTTGCGCCAGGTTGAGATGGTGCGTCACCGCCAGAAAGGCCCGCAAATCGGTTACGCCCGGCGCGTGGATACCGAGGGCGTGCCCGAGGCAGGCATAAACGGAGGGTTCGTTGAGCAGAATCCAGTTTCTGATGCGGTCACCCAGGCGATCGGCCGTTTGCACGGCATAATCGCTGAACCATCCGGCCACGTCGCGGCTGGTAAAACCACCCCGTTCCTGCAGTGCCTGGGGCAGGTCCCAATGGAAGAGCGTCGCAAAGGGTGTGATGCCTGCGGCGAGGAGCTCATCGACGAGACGGTCATAAAAGTCAAAGCCGGCGGCATTCTGCCGGCCGCGCCCTTCGGGCAGCACCCGTGACCAGGAAATCGAAAAACGGTAGGCTTGGATCCGCAGATCACGCATCAAGGCGACGTCCTCTTTAAAACGGTGATAATGGTCGCAAGCCACATCGCCCGTCTCCGAGCGCTCAACTTTGTTCGGGGTGCGGGCAAAGGCATCCCAGATGGACGGTGCACGTCCCCCCTCGGCTGCCGCGCCTTCGATCTGGTAACTGGCCGTGGCGGCCCCCCACACGAACGGTTCAACAGGACCATTGGACATGGCTAAAGCTCGGTTAGGGGTGACGTTTTCGCAATGCGCGAGACAAATCGGCCCGGCGCGACCCATCACGGGGCCGGCAACGAAGGAGACCGCACATCGAGAGCAATCCGGCGCGTTGTCCCAGGCGATTGTAGGGTGATGAACGCAGTCCAAGAACTAAGGTTTCGTGGTCGAACACCGCTGCTGCCGCTTGCGAAGAAAACAATTAGCGCTCCTCGGCAACGCTTATGCGCGTGAGCGGCCGACGGTTGGCGCTTCTCTTTTTGACTTATGGCCATTCTGGATGCTCTTTTGGGCCGTCACCTGGCCTCTGCTGAAGACAAAGAGGAACGAGTCGGTGCCGCTGCCGGGGTCGCTGTGTTCGGCCTGGACGGGCTGGGTTCGGCCGCCTACGGCCCGGAAGCTGCCCTGACCGTGCTGATCCCGCTCGGAATGGCGGGCCTCGGGTTCAGCCTGCCCATTCTCGGCCTCATCGTGGTGTTGCTGGCCATCGTGTATTTCAGTTACCGGCAGACGATCGCCGCTTACCCCACCGGGGCCGGTTCGTACACGGTAGCTAAAGAGAACCTGGGCGAACATGCCGGACTGATGGCCGCCGTCGCCTTGATGATTGACTATGCCTTGAACACGGCGGTGGGAATTTCGTCGGGAGTGAATGCGCTGATCTCCGCGCTGCCCGTCTTGCAACCGTATGCGCTGTGGATTTGCCTTTTGCTGCTGGCGCTGCTGACCTACATCAATCTGCGCGGGGTTCGTGAGTCGGCCCGGGTCTTTCTGCCGCCCACGGCACTTTTCGTTCTGTGTCTAGGGGCGGTGGTGGTAAACGGCGTGATCAAGATTGTTTTGGCCGGCGGCCACCCGCAGGCGGTGAGCCCGCCGGCGCCGGCACCCGAACCGCAAGAGCAGGTCACCTGGTGGTTGCTCCTGCGCGCGTTCGCGGCAGGATGCACAGCCATGACCGGGGTTGAAGCCGTCAGCAACGGCATTCAGGCCTTTAAGGAACCTGTCATCGACACCGCCCGACGTTGCCTGACCCTGATCGTGGCCATCCTGGCTTTCCTGCTGTTGGGGGTAGCTTTTATACTGCCCTTCTACCACATCGTCGCCACTGATCCGGGAAAACCGGGTTACCAGAGCCTACTCTCCCTCGTGACTGCGGCCATCTGGGGGCGAGGTCCTCTTTATTACGTGACGATCGCATCAATCCTCGCAGTCCTGAGCCTGTCGTCCAATACCTCTTTCGCCGATTTCCCACGCCTGTGCCAGCGGCTGGCCCACGACGGCTTTTTGCCTTATTCGTTTAGCCTAAGGGGCCGCCGGCTGGTGTTCACCCAGGGTATCTGCGTACTGGCTGCGGTGACTGCCGTTCTGCTGATGATTTTCAACGGGGTAACCGACCGGCTGATCCCATTATTTGCGGTTGGCGCATTTGGGACCTTTACCCTGTCGCAGGCCGGCATGATCCGACACGGGCTCAAGGGGGAGAAACGGTCGCCCGTGAGCGCATTCATCAATGGATTAGGCGCCTTCTCCACCGGGGCTGCGTTGGTGATTATCGTGATCGCGAAATTTACTGAAGGCGCGTGGCTGGTGGTCATTGTTCTACCTTGCATCTACGCGGTGATGCTGGCGATCAAGAAGCATTCCGCGAGGATCGCTCGGGAAATTGAGCGCGCCCCGCACGTCAGCTTACAGCCTTCGGAGCCACCGATTGCGGTGGTGTTTGTCGACAGCTGGGATTGCGTGGCGCAAAAGGCGCTGCAGGCAGCCTACACCTTAACGCCCGAGGTGGAGGTACTCCACGTCGAGCGGGAAGACAATGTGGGTGAATTAGCAAAGGACTGGGGTCAGGCGGCCCGGCAGTCGATCAGTGAAGCGAAGCTACCCCCGCCGAAACTCGTGCTGTTGAAATCACCTTACCGGCGCGTGGTCAGCCTTATTTTAGAACACGTCTGGCAACTCGAACGTGACAACCCGGGCCGCCTGATTGCGGTGGTCGTGCCGGAACTGGTTGATCGTTGGTACGTCAGTTTCCTGAACAACCAGCGCGCGGCCATCTTGAGGACGTTGCTTTTGTTCAACGGCCATCCGCGGGTATTGATAATCACCGTGCCGTGGTACCTGGAGCGTCCGACGCGGGCACGGCGCGCAATCCGCCGCTCTGTGTCCTGGGAAACCTTTCCGGCACGCCTCGATCGGTAGAGGAAGGCGTTCCGTGAAGGGGCGGCGACCGGAGGATGCTCCGTACCTGGTTGAATAGGTCGTAGGCCCAACGGGCCGGGAGACGGTTTGGGCTTGGATCGTTTATACGGTCTGATAGGTTTAAAGCTGGCAGGACACCTGGGAAGAAAGACAAAATTTTACCCCCCGTGCCTGTCGAAATGGTATTGGATCTTGGCCCCGGGCTTTACTCCACTGCCCTTTGGTTAAGGGCCGGTCTATCCGCTATCGCCTGACCCACCGACCCCAAGGTGGGTGTACGCCGATAGACCCGGAAGTTCCGAAAGGCAGACCGGGTGGCCGCGTGCGATCATGTCGGTGGCTCTTCTTCTGCTTTTTGCTTGTCAACTCGCCGGGGAAATTCTTCACCGGGTATTTTGGGTGCCCATGCCGGGACCGGTCACGGGCATGGTTCTGCTGACTTTGATTCTGATCCGACGGCCGTCAGCCATTCCTGAAAGTCTGGCCGCGTCCGCGCGTATTCTGCTGCAGAATCTCGGGCTGTTCTTTGTGCCTGCCGGCGTTGGCGTGGTCGCAAACATCGGGTTGATTCGCCAGCAGTGGATGCCGATTTGCGTGGCGTTGATCGGCTCGACCTGCTTGTCCCTCCTGGCAACGGCCTGCACGGTAAACTTTATGCGATCACGGCTCCAGCGCCGGGCGAATCCGCAGGAGGCATCGGCCGAGAAATGATGCATTTAGCGCAGCAAAGCATGGCGGGGGATAGTTCCTGGGCCGTTTGGCAGCAGATCATCGCCACCCCGATTTTCTCGATCGGCTTGACTTTGGGCAGCTATGAGTTTGGCCGCCGGCTGCAGCGGCTCTGCCGAGGAAACCCGATCGTCAACCCGGTGCTGATTGCTATCCTGCTCATCGGCGGATTTCTCCACCTGACCGGGACCTCTTATGAAGTTTATTTCGGCGGTGCACAGTTCATTCACTTTATGCTCGGGCCCGCAACGGTGGCGCTGGCGATCCCTATCATTCACAACCTCGAGCGATTGAGAGGCATGCGGGTTGCCGTGCTGGTAGGCATCATGATCGGCTCACTCGTGTCCGCAGTCTCGGGCATTGAACTGGTCGAACTCTTCGGGGGCAGCCGGGCGGTAGCGGTCTCGATGGCTCCCAAGGCGGCGACGACCCCGATTGCCATCGGCGTGTCGCAGAGCGTTGGCGGTATCCCGTCGTTGAGCGCAGTTCTGGCCATTGCGAGTGGGATTCTGGCGGCGGTTTCCTTGGAGTTCCTTTTAGACTTGGTTAAAGTTAAAGATTGGCGGCCCCTGGGATTGGCGGCCGGAACGGCCGGCAGCGGTATCGGTGCTGCGCGCGCTATCTCCCTCCATGAAACCGCCGGTGCCTTTGCAGGCCTGGCAGTTGCCTTGAACGGGTTAACGACGGCCTTGCTTGTGCCTATCCTGGTACATTTCTGGCCAAAATAGGAATACCGCCCAGGAGTTCCCCGGCTTTGGATCTACCCGATGCGCTTCCGGTTCATGAGCGAATCGAGGGCAACCGCAGCAACCAGCACCGCGCCGAGCACAATCCCCTGCCACTCCGACGAGAAACGCGCGATGATAAGCACATTCTTCATCAGGCCCATGAAGAAGACGCCGATCATGGCGCCCCAGATCGTTCCGCGACCTCCGGAGAGGCTAGCGCCGCCGAGGATGACGGCCGTGATCGCCTGGAGCTCGGCGCCTACACCGACGGTCGAGGTCGCCGTGGCGATACGGGAAGCGTAGAGGATGCCGGCGAGTCCAGCCAGGAAACCCATGACCATGAACGAAACGATCTGGAGTCTTTCCACGTTAATTCCCGACAGGTGCGCAGCTTTCGGATTGCTGCCGATGTAGTAAAACTGTCGAAAGAAGCGCGTATGCGCCATCGCGTAATGGGCGATGATTGCGAGCGCAACGAGCACCCAGACCGGTGCCTGGAGCCCAAGGAATTGCGATTGCCCGAAACGTGAAAACGACTCCGGCAGGTAGGTAATTCCCGGGCCACCGATCAACAGGGCGAGCCCCTGGAAAATTCCCATGGTCCCGAGTGTCGTGATCAACGCATTAACGCGAACTTTGGCGACGATAAAGCCGTTCAGCAGGCCGCCTGATATCGCCGTCAACAATCCCGCCAGAACGGCCAAGGGCACCGGCCAGTTCAGGTCTTTCATGAGTGCGCCCGTAATGACGCCGATCATTGAGGCCATTGCGCCGACGGACAGGTCGAAGCTCCCACCGATCAACATCAACATCATCCCGATCGCAAGGATTCCCTCAAAGGCCAGGTTCCGAACGATGGCGGCAAAGTTGCTGAAGTTTGCGAACGAGGCCGGGTAGAGGACAGAGCAGCCGATGACGGTGCCGAGCGTGACCACGGCCAAGGCCAATTCCCGAGGAAAAGCCGGAAATCGCAGCCGGTTGTGCCTGCCGATCCCGGCTGAGGTCGGGACGGTGGTCGCAGGTAACTCGTTCATACGGGAGTTGGCAAGGTCAGTGAAGCCAGCCGCATCACGTTCTCTTCGGTTGCTTCGGTCCGGTTCAATTCCCCGGTAATCCGCCCTTCGCGCATTATATAGATGCGATCGGAAACGGCCAGGATTTCGGGCAGATCGGACGAGATCACGATCACGGCGGCGCCTCCGCGTGACAACCGGTAGAGCAGGTTATGCACTTCCGCTTTGGCGCCCACGTCCACGCCTCGCGTAGGTTCGTCTACAATCAAGACCTTGGGGTTTGCGAGCAGCCACTTGGCCAGGACCACCTTCTGTTGATTACCGCCGCTAAGGCTTTGTACCGACTGGCTGGTATTCCTGCAGGCGATGCGAAGGGATTCCTGCAATTCTGCGGCGACCGCGGATTGCCTGCCTTCACTTAACCACCAGGTGCCAAACCTCTTCAATTTTGCCGCCGCGATATTATGGGCGACACTCATATCCAGAAAGAGTCCCCCTTCTTTTCGATCTTCATACGCGTAACCGATCCCGGCCGCGATCGCTTCGGCCGGGGAGCGAACGGTTACCCGGCGCCCACTCACGTAAATCTCACCCCCTCCGCGTGGCCGGATCCCGAAGATAGAAAGTGCCAGTTCGGTTCTGCCTGCACCTGCCAGACCGGCAAAACCAACAATTTCACCTGCTCGGGCGTTGAACGAAACGTCTTTCAGGAGCGCTTTGGAATGGCTGGGAAGGTCGGAAAGGCCGCGTACTTCCAGTAAGATCGGATTGTGTGCAGCGACGGCATCGTTGTGCCGTAGCTCCAGATCCCTGCCAACCATACGCCGGACGAGGTCGCCGGTATCCGTTTCCGCCACGCTGGTGGTACCCTGCCATTTACCATCTTTAAGCACGGTGACCCGATCGGCAATCTGAAAAATTTCTTCCAACCGGTGAGAGATGTAGATTACGCCCACGCCCTGAGACCGCAACTGTCGAATAACCCCGAAGAGCGCCTGGGTTTCCTTGCCGGTCAGGGATGAGGTAGGTTCGTCGAAGATGATCACCTTGGCTTCAAGCGACAACGCCTTGGCGACTTCGACCATCTGCTGTTGGGCGGGTGAAAGATCTTCGACCGGCGTACCCGGATCCACGTCGAGTTTGATTCGCTCCAGACTGCGCCTGGCGTCGGTCTGCAGTTCCTTTCGAAGAATATGCCCGAGGACATTGGGCTGCCGCGCGGCGAAGATGTTCTCCGCGACGCTCAGATGGCCAAACAGGCTGCGCTCCTGGAACACGATGCTGATCCCGAGTTGCTGCGCTGACTTTTCATCGGGAATGACGATGCCGGTGCGTCCGTCGAATTCGATCGTGCCGGCGTTCGGTTGGTGTACGCCGGCCAGGACATTCATGAGGGTGCTTTTCCCAGCTCCGTTCTCACCGACCAGGGCATGTACCTCGCCGGGCCGAAGGTCGAAGTCGACGCCTTTGAGCACCTCGTTACCATCAAAACTTTTGCGGACTCCCCGCATCGCCAGAAGCGGGCGCCCGGGTGAAGGCTCTGCCGGAAGAGAAGGATTCATAGCCGAGTGTCGGTCACCAGGAAGGGCAACGACGAAGCGCTGCCCTCCCTCGATCGGGATGCACGTTGAAAATACGGCGCGGCGCAGCTTTCTAACGCAAACCGCAGGCGACCATGCACCCCCAAAATCTTAGCACCTTCAGGTTGATGCCGCTTATTGTTACGCGCATCGAGTCAAGAAGGACGGCCGGCTCGCGGTTCGCTTCGGCCTCAGGTTTTCAGAAACAGGTCCACGGTTTCCTTGGTAACGGTGTAGGTGCCCGTATTATAATTAATCGGAATCGGTACAACGCCGGCCGCCTTATCGTCCTTGGTAAAACTTAATTTGGAATGCCGCAGCTCATAAAGCGCCTTTACTCCGACGTAGGTAAACAACTCCCGCTTCTGTCCCACGGCAGCCGTTAACACGCCCTCTTTAACGAGCCTCAGGTGCTGCGCCTCGGCGTCAACGCAGGTTGCAACGATCTGGCCCGCTTTGCCTGCCTCCTTGATGGCCTGGCCGAAGCCCGGGCCACTTTCGGAGTCAAATCCGGCCATACCGATCAGGTCCGGGTTGGCCTGGATGATCGCAGCAGCCACACGGGCCGCTTCGGCCTGATTCCCCTTATCCTGTTGCGGATCCATGCAGGTGAGTCCGGCCTTTTCCGCTGCCGACCTGAAGCCGGCAAACGCCTGCTGGTCTATGGTCTGCTCGATCAAACCCAGGAGCGCCACCTTACCCTTTTTACCATTGAGGGCCTTGATCATCGCCTCCCCCTGACGCACGCCCAAGTCAAACCAGTCGGTACCAATAAACGCGTATCGTTTGCTCTTGGGCACATCGGCATCGACGCAAACCACGGGAACTCCTGCGTCAATCGCGCTGTTAATAGCCGGGATCAGGGCACTCGGGTCCCAACCCACCACCATCATGCCGGCAGGCTTGCGAGCCGTGGTCTGTTCAACCGCCTCGACTAACCCGCGGATATCCACGCTGTTCGGTCCGGCGATCGTGACCTTAACGCCAAGTTCCTGGCCGACGAGCCTCAGCGCGGGTTGGTCGTGCGCCACAAACAACGGCAGGTTCACATTTGCCGACAGCCACACGTATTCCTCGTTGCTCCCGGATTGTCCGGTGCTCTCAGCGGCAGCGATTTTCCGGGGGCCGGTCAACCCGGTAACCGCGGCGGCTCCAGCCAGCGCTCCTACGGAGCGGAGGGCGTCACGTCTCGTGACGCCGGATTCAATTCTCGTGTTCATCGTCTTGGGGAATCTTGGGGAGATTTCTTGATTTAACTATTCGGTTGGAAGTTACTACCCGAACAACAGGGTTCTGGCGCATGGCGGCTCTGTTTTCCGGTTGCGCGCGGCGCTATTTTTTCTGCACCAGATTCTGATCCACCCATTCCTGGGTGTAAGTCGGGCTGACGATCTGGCCGGGCGGCATGCCGGCATACTGGGCGAGGTTCTCAACCGTTACGCTCGCACCGGGCATCTTGATCACCTTTGGAACGTCTTTACCATTCAGAATGTCAATGGCAAGCCAGAGCGCGGCACCGCCGATTCCCGGCGCGGTATTCGCCGAGACGGTCTGGTACTGGTTTTTGTTATATTGCTCGCCCCACCATTTGAGGAAGTTGGAGCTGCCGCCACCTTGAACGATAGGCAGCTTTCGCCCGGACTGTTCGAAGGCCTGAACGATACCAATATCATCGCCGCCGCCTTGAGCGATCACTGCATCGACATTCGGCAGGCTCGGCAGGATATTGGCGACGGCCGATTGGGCAACGGAAGTGCTTGCCTGACCGTAAATCTCCCCAACGATACGAATACCGGGATACTTCTTCAGGACGTCCTTCTGCGCGTCGGAGATGATCTTGTCCGGTGCGGATCCCTCAACCCCGCGCACGAGCAGGACGTCCCCTTTGCCATGAAGCAATGTACCCGCGATGTAATCTGCCATCCCGCCGAAGATGCCGACCATGTCGAAGTCGAACTTGTAAGCGCAGTCGGCGGTGGCGATCGAATCGAACGCCAGCACCTTGATACCCGCCTGGCAAGCCTTCCCGATCACCCCATTGAGCGCCGTCGGGGATGCGGCGTTGATACAGATTGCGTCGACGCCCCTTAAGATGATCCCGCTCATCTGGGCGTTTTGCTGGTTAACGGTGTTATCTCCATTCTCAATGGTGTATTCGGAGATCAAGCCTTCCGCTTTCGCCTTTTCAGCCGCGTCGCGAAAGGCCTCCACCATCTGATGGCGCCAGATGTTTCCATAGAACGAATTTGACAGCGCTATCCGCCACGGCTTTTTCGGAGCGGTGCTTTGCGCGGTATCTTCCGCCTTTAACAGCCCGGGGAAGAGGGCTACAATCAGAATGACGATGCGTTTCATATGACGGGTTTTGGCCTTTTCGGCCGGCGATGTTGAATGGTTTAAAGTCAGGCGGCAATGACAGGGTTCTCGAGCACACCGACCCCTTCTGCCTCTAGTCGAACAACATCTCCCGGCCTCAGGAACCGCTGCGGTTTCCGGAAAACACCGACCCCCGCCGGCGTCCCGGTACTGATTACGTCGCCGGGTTCGAGGGTCATCGTGTGAGACAGAAAGCTTAATAACTCCGGCAGGCTGAAGACCCAGTCGGAGGTCGACCCGTCCTGCATGAGTTCCCCGTTCAGATAGGTTCGGAGCCGTACGTTTTCAGGGTGCGGGAGCTCGTCCGCAGTGACGATGCAAGGCCCGAGAGGACAGAACGAATCAAAGTTTTTCGCCAGCGTGATCTGGTTGTCCTTGAACTGCACGTCACGCGCTGACACGTCGTGCAGAATGGTGTAACCGAAAACGCAGTCCATCACCGCGCCGGCCGGCGCACCGGTCATACGCCGGCCGATCACGACGGCGAACTCGATTTCGTAGTCCAGCTCCCTGGTCCGCTTCGGATGCCGGATGGGTGCGCCCGGTCCGATCACGGCGGACGGCATTTTGGCAAAGAAAAACGGCTCTTCCGGAAAGGTCGCGTTCGGGTTTTCTTCCTGGTGCGACCGGTAATTGATTCCCGAACAAAGAATTTTTCCGGGCCGGGCAATCGGGGCGAGCAGTTTGACTTCCTCGAACGCGTACGCTGGAGCGGAAGTGACGTTGAGCAGGTCCGCAACGTGTTTCCACGCCGGTTTACCGGCTCGGATTAACTCCAGCAACCGCGAAGGCAAGGCAGGGTCCGCGGCATGAAGGTCGAGGAGACGCCCCTGTCGGGGCAGTTCCGCTCCTGCCCGGGGTTCATCGTTGATCTCGAAAGTGTAGAGTCGCATGTAAAGTCAGTTCCTGACAAAAACTCCTTTGTGCACGGCGTTGGGAGTCCGGACGATATGCCCGAACACTTCGGGTGCGGACCACAGATCGAAGGCGGTCGCAACCTCAGGGTACCGGAGCCTACCGCCGGCCAGCAGATCAAGGGCTTCGGGAAAGCAATTCGTCTCGGTGCGAGAACCGAGGATGGTCATCTCTTTGCGCGTAAAATCGAGTCCCGGGAATTGGACCTGGACTCCTTTGGGGACCAAGCCGACGACCACGATGCGGCCGCCGGCGGCGACCAATTGCGCCGTGGATTCCATGACCCTTGGATTACCCGTAGCCTCGATGACCACGGGCGCTCCTTCCTGGTTGGTTTGTTCAAGCACGCGCTCGAGCAAACGCTCATCGCTTTTGAGGACCTCAGCGCCGAGTGTCCGGGCGGTCTCGAGCCGCGGCTCCATAATGTCCACGGCCACCACCCGGGCGCCGCGAGCCAATGCCACCTCGATCAGCGCCAACCCGATCGGCCCGCACCCCAGAACCAACACGTACTCTCCCGCGCTGACCGTGCCGCGCCGGCACGCATGGATGGCGATCGTGACCGGTTCAGCGAAGGACGCCCGGAGCGGAGACATGCCGGCCGGCACCGCGTGGACGTGCGTTGCGGGTACAACGACGTCCTCGGCATAGCCGCCCGCCCGATGGACGCCGATGATCTGTAAATTCGTGCAGCAGTTCGGTTTTCCAACCCGGCAGGCATAGCATCGTCCGCAGCTTAAAAACGGTTCCACCACTACCAACTGGCCCGCAGCCATCCCCGTTACGTTTGAACCGGTTCCCGCCACTACCCCGCAAATCTCGTGGCCGCCGATAATCGGGTATTTCGTGTACGGATTCTTACCGGTATAGATGTAAAGGTCGCCGGCGCAAATCCCGGCGGCCTTCACGGAGATCAGCACATCGTCGGGCCCGAGCTCCGGGTTCCTCCAGTGACCGACGTGCATCTGATGGGGAGCATCAAAGATCGCTGCTTTCATGGCACTTCGATGGTGTCACCAGGTTTCAGAACGATGGATTCCGGCACGCTCGCGCCGTTCCGCCCGGCGGCGGCGAGGTATTCGTGGAATTCTGCCACTTCCGGGCAGTCCGGATTGATGAAGTGACACGGCAGAACCGTTTTGAGTTGGAGCCACTGTGCCGCCAACGCCCCTTCCCGCGGGTTCATCTCAGCCGTGAGCATTTTACCCGGCATGGGAAACCGGTGCAAGATCTCGAGTGGATTCGCGATCCCGATGCACCCGATGGTCGGCTGGTAGAGTTCCGCTTGCAACCTTAGGTCCGAAAAGATCGCCGTGTCACCGTAATGGTAGAACCGAACTCCGGGGCCGGCATAGACGATGAACGCCATCGGAACGCCGCTTGCATAGGTTCCGTCCGGCATCCGGATCTGGGACCAGTGATGGCACTCGAGCGGCTGGACTTTGATGCCGGCCACTTCCACGGCGATGCCCCACGTGGTGGCTCGGATCTGGCCTGCCGGGATTCCCTTGGCGACGAGATAGGCCTTCACCTCACCTCCGCAAATCACAGGCGCGCCGGTCCGGCGCGCGATCGCTTCGGTGTCTCCGAGGTGATCAACCGCCGCGTGGCTCACGACGATCAAATCGACCTGGTCGAGATCCTGCGACTTGACGGGGCTTCCCGGATTCTCATCCAGAAAGGGATCAAGCAGGATGTGCTGGCCCCGGCCGGTGATCAACTCATAGGCAGCCACGCCAAAGAAACGGATTTGAGTAGTCATAGGCGGTCGGGTGGAAGGTCAGATTTCGAGGGTAAGCCCTGGGTTAGGTTCCAACAGACCGGCTCATGCCCCTTGCAACCCGGTGTAACCTCAGTTTTCAAAGGAATTCTCCAACCCCTTAACTAACCAAAGCATCGCATTATTATAGGGCGTCGGAATGCTGAACCGACGGCCGGCTTCCACAATCGCGCCATTGATCACGTCGATCTCCGTGCGGCGATGCCGCTCGACATCCTGGAGCATCGAGCCTTTTGTGCCGGGAGCCAGCTTTCCGAGCAGGCCGGCGATGGCCTGCCAGCGTTCGTTGAAATCAAGCGGGATCTGCTGGGCCTGCGCGACGGCAACGGCTTCCCGGAGGAGCGCTTGCATCAACTGCTCCATCTCCTCGGTAGCCAGCAAGTGATCCGCACTGAGGCGGATCGACGCCGAGGTAGGCAGCGTCACGGCGTTCAGGGCGAGCTTCGACCAGATCTCCTTCAAGACGGATGTGGTCGGCGTAACGGGTATTCCGGCCGCGTTAAACGCGTTCGCGATCAGCGCCAGGCGATCTGAGGATGTACCGTCAAGTTCTCCGATAAACGTATTCCCCACACCGGCATGAAGGACGTGACCAGGCCCGAGGACCGTCGCGCTATGATAGCTGACTCCAAGCAGCAGTTTGTCGAAGCCGGCGATTTTCCCGATCATCGGGCCATTACCCCAGCCATTTTGCAGTGACAAGACCGCGGTCCGCGGCCCGATCATTGGGGCAGCATTCCGGATCGCGCTCTCGGTGTGGTAGCACTTTACAAAAACGACAACCAAATCGACGGGACCAACGGCAACGGGCTGGTCCGTTGCCAAGAGCTTGATGGTTTCTTCATGCCCGTCCTTTTCCCGAACGGTGAGGCCCCTGGAGTTGATGGCGGCGATGACTTCTTTAGCGACGTCGATCAGGACGACTTCATTTTCACCTTTTGCCAGCGCACCGCCGATGACGCTGCCCATCGCGCCCGCGCCTAAGACTGCAATTTTCATATTGCGCGCACCTCGTTTTTCCGGCTTTTCAGGTTAGGCCTTTTTGGTTTCCGGTGCCCGGACGGTCGCCACCGCGAGCACAAGGATAATAAGCATGCCTTCAACGATGTCCTGGGAACCGCCGGCCACGCGCAGCACCTGCATCGTCGTGACGATCATCACCAGAAAAATGGAGCCGAGGAGCGTGCCGAAGGCGCTTCCTCTTCCTCCCAGGATCGAGGATCCGCCCACGACGACGGCACCAACGGATTGCAACAGGTAAGGCGTGCCCATTTCCAGAAACGCGCCGCTCACGCGACCGGAAAGCAGCGCACCACCGGCCGCAGCCAGCAAACCGCTGAGCACATAGGCGGTCCGGGTCGTGGCCTCCACGCGGACGCCTGCGAAGCGGGCAGCCCGCCGGTTCTGGCCGACGGCCGAAAGTTTCCGTCCGTAAACGCTCGCGTGCAGCAGCCAGGCCGTTACCCACGTCAGAACCAGCGCGAGCAGGAGGATGATCGGCACCCCAAAAACGCGCCCGCTGGCTGCGTACGCCAACATCGGGCTCACGGCGTAGGTTTTGAAGCCCCGGTTGAAAACCAGGGTCGCGGTGGTCAGGATGTACCCCACCGCCAGCGTGGCGATGATCGGTGGGATACGCAGCCGGTTAACGATAAGCGCATTCACCCCGCCCACGCACGCCCCGAGTGCAGCCACGATCACCAAACCGAGCACCAGGCGCGCGTCCTGACCGCCGGTAACGCTGGTGGTGACAAAGGCGGAAAGCGTGATGACGCTCGGGATAGAGAGGTCCACGGCCCCGTCCCCGGTGGTCACCACCAGCATTTGCCCGATCGCCACGATGCAAAGCAAGGCGGCAGAAGCCACGATGCCGCTGAGGTTACCAAGACCAACCTGGTGGGCGCCGATGCTCAAGAGGACCCAAAGGACGACGACGCCTACGAGTGCCCAAATCCACGGTTGCTCAAAGAGCTTTCTCATCGCGGGCGCGCCCAGAGGGTTCGTAAAATCACGATGCCGATCAGGAGAAAGCCCTGAACCGGGGCGATATCGTCTGAACTAAGCCGCATAAAGCCCAGCAAGGTGCCCAGGAGGGAGAGGGTCACAGCGGCGAAGACGACGCCCGCCGGCTCGATTCGGCCGCCAACGAGATCGCAGCCGCCCATCACGACCGCGGCAACGCTGAGAAAGGTGTAAGAACTCGCCGCGTTGACGTCCGACGCGGTATTAACCCCGGTGAGGCAAAGCCACGCGGCCATTCCGAAGACCACCAAGACGAAAACACCGGCTTGTCGACGCCACGGGCCACCTGGAAAAAGCTCACTTAACTCCAGAAAAAATTTCTCTGCCGCATTCAGGTTCGTGCGCACCGAGAGCTCCTGGTGAACTACCCGATTTCCGAGGTCCTTCGCCCTTCGGACCGAGTATTCGGGGAACGACACCGGGTGCGAATCGAACACCAGACGGCCGTGGTCCGGCCGGGTGCCCCCGCTCATCGGGCGCGTCAACGTGCTTTTACCTGCTCCGTTGGCGCCGAGCAGGGCCGTGACGGTTCCGCGCCGGATCGCAAACGAAACGGAGTTAACCGGGACGGTTGGCCCATACGATCTGGTGAGGTTTTCTCCTATGACCAGGGGATCCATAATGAAAAAGGGCCCAACCGTCGCCAGACTTGACAGACTTGATTAAGAGGGGTCGATTGGATCTTCTCCGGCCTGACCATTGGTAGCAGGAAACGGTGTCTCATGGGACTGGTCCTCTCTTGCCGGGCAAGCCCTCACGTAAACACCTCTCGCTGGCGGGCAGCCTTACTCAGGGCGCCGGCCTCACGCGTTTCCATGTAAATAGGCGGGGGATGGAGAGAAACCGCGTCAGTACAACGTTTTTTATGCGGCCGGGCTTGTATGGTGTCAAATCAATTACGAAAAATATTTTAACGATTTCCAACGGTCCGGTCACTTTTCTCTCATTGAAGGCCGGCCAAAATCACCGTGCCCACCGGAGGGTGGACGCGCTCACAACCGCCGGCGAATCCGGCCCGAACCCGGCGGTTTCCGGGATTCCGTCAAACCACGCCAAACCCGAAAAAGCTGGTTGCCAGCCAGGCACGGAGTTTCGTTAGATCGTGCCGGGCACAAACCGTCCTGGGCGCGGGCGCATGATGCGTCAAACTCAAGTTTAATGAAGATCAAAAGTTACACCGAGGAACTTTATGGGGTTGCGAATCGTTTGGCGTTCGAGCCGCACCGGATCTGGTTAGATCCGACGGGCCGGTATGACGAACCGTTGGATCGCGAGTTCCCGTTCATCATCAAGTTATTTCATTATCGCCACCACGATTTCACGCCGGGGCTGAGTTGGCACGAGAGGCTCGAGTTGTTTATGCCGCTGGATGGGGATGCCCGCATGCAGATGGGCAAACGCCAGGTTGAGCTCGCCCCGGGCGAAGTCTTAGTCGTCGAAAACCTGAAGCTGCACATGACGGTGGATACGCCCGGATTGAACACGCGGGTCATCGTTATCAGCTTTCTGCCGGAGTTCGTGCATGGTCCGGGCCTGCCGCCGCTTGACCACGTGTTCTTGCTTCCTTTCTACGCGCAGCCCGCCGGTGGGGCGAGAGTGTTGCGCCGGGACGGGCCGGTTCTGCCGCAGGTGCATCAGGCCGTAGCGCAGCTCTTGCGGTCGTATTTCGACCGTAGCGATTTTTTCCAGGCTGCCTGCAAAGTGTATCTCCTCGAAATGCTTTACCATCTGGCCCGGCATTTTCGCGCCGTAAATTTTCCCCGTTCCGAGCTGATTCGCCAACAAGAGCGCGTGGCGAAAGTCAAACCCCTGTTCGACTTTGTGGCTCACCACTATGCCGAGCCTATGACGCTCAAACAGGGCGCCATGCTGACCAAGATGAGCCTGCCTCAATTCATGAAGGCGTTCAAAAAGGTCGCGGGAATGACGTTCGTCAGCTATCTTACCCTCGTTCGTCTGGCCAACGCGATCCCCCTGCTGAAAAGGAGCTCGCTGCCTATCGGGGAGGTGGCGAAGCAGGTCGGTTTTTCTGATCAGGGCTACTTTGATCGCCGGTTCAAAGCCGTCTTTTACCAGACCCCCCGGGCATTTCGTCAAACCTGGATGGGCAGGTAAAATGTGTCCAAATAACGACCATAACGCCTTTTGATCCCTTTCAGGCGCCTGAAACAGCCATAAGCAGGCGGGCATCAAAGATTGGGGAGCCGTTCGGGTTTTCGGCGTCGAGGGTTGCGCCGGGTTTGGCTGGCCGCTTGGAAGCCGGCACCCTCCGGGGCAGCGCTTCAGCCGTCCCTCCGGGACGAAAGCGCCCCCATCCACGGGCCCTTAACTAAATGGCCGTGGGGGTTACCCTCGGAAGGCGGTTTCCCTCCCGACTCAGCCCTCCTAAGGCGTCACGCCTGTACGCCCATCCTAACAAACGCCCGCCCCGCCGGGCTGGATTTGCTGAAGGGGCGGCAGAAACCGTGAGCAACGCCCTCTGCGGCCCCTTCAGGGCTCGATCGAGATTTGACGGTTACCCAGGGGGTAAAGCCCTGGGCTATGTTCTCCCGGCCCGTTGGGCCTAAGAACCAGCCCGTTGGGCTTAAGAACCGGCCCGTCCGGCCTAAGACCGATTTAACCAGCTACGGAGCATCCTCCGGCGCCGACAACCCCTGGGCCGACATTCTACCAAGATACTGTCTGAATGGTGTTACCCGTGTCTTTCACCACGTTGAGGCGGCCCGCGGCGGCTGTGTTTTGGTTGTCTCGCCGGTATTTGCCTGAAAGAAAACCGCCCGCGAGGGGACTCCACGGGCAGATTCCGATATCGAACTCCTGTGCCGGGGGAACGTGCTCCCTTTAGATGCTGCATTCCACCAGTGAATACCCCAACTGAAGGGCGATGGAGTGAGCCTTCAAGCGCTCGGTAGTGGAAACGGATCGGATGCTCGCAACGTCCACGCGCTGTCATGCCGGGTGAAACCAACATGCGGGTAATAATCCGCGGCCTTGGGTGCAGCGAGCAAAACCAGGGTCGACCTGGGGTCCATCTGGGCACGGGTCCGGGCGATGAGTCCCTTTCCGACGCCACGACGCTGGTAGCCGGCGTGGACGGCCAGGTCCGCCAAATATCCCACATAGACGAAGTCGGTGAGGGTGCGTGCCAAACCGATCAGGTTTTCTGCATCCCAGGCTGTGATGATCAGGTTAGCGTGCCGGAGCATCGCAGCCATGCGGTCCCGATCGGTGGTTGGACGGCGTTCGCCGAGCGTTGAAGCGTTATAAAGCTCGATGACCTCGCTCAGGTCCAGATCGTTGCCGATCCGGTAGTCAATAGTGCTCATGGGAATAAAACGGGGAACGAAACTGCCGCCAGTTTACGCCTAATCGTAAAACGATTTGCACCCTTCTTGCAGTTAAATCGGTTCCGGATCAATGACAACAGGACTCAAAGCCCGTCCCGGCGCTCAAATCCCATTTGACGCCGGCCCGAGACCCAGGCATGAAGCCGGCGCAACCAGCAACCGGGTGCGCATGGCCGCAGGTGACCGGGCCACCCACGCGACGCATGAACGGATTACGTTCGGTAACAAATGACCGAAGGAAATCTCCGGGACAGCGAAATTCCCGGCTGGCTGGGCGTGGTGCTCACGGGCGGCACCTTCGTCGCGGATGCATGGCATTCACCATTCGATGGCGGAAGCGGAGGCCAACGGAGCCCGATTGAATGCAAAAGCCGGCATTTTCCCGCCTGGGCGGCCGAACAAATATCACCCAAGACCTCTCATACCATTCAGACAGTTACCTCGGTAGAGGATGTCGGCTCAAGGGGGGTGTCGCCGCCGGAAGATGCTCCGTAGCTGGTTGAACCGGTCTTAGGCCCAATGGGCCGGGAGACAGTTTGATGGCCTGAAGGGCCAAAGGAATTTAGCCCAGGGCTTTACCCCCTGGGTAACCGTCAAATCACGATCGAGCCCTGAAAGGGCGGCAGAAAGCGTTGCTGGCGGGTTCTGCCGCCCGTTCAGCAAATCCAACCCGGCGCGGCGGGCGTTTATCAAGGTGGGCGTACAGGCGTGACGCCTTAGGAGGCCATCAAACCGTCCCCCGGCCCGTTGGGTCTGGACCGATTATACGGTTTAAAAGGTGTCAATCCGGCAGGGCACCTGGGAAGGAAAACAAAATTTTACCTCCATGGCCGTCGAAATGGTATCAGTCGTCCAGGAGCGCCACGATCCCGGGCGCGGCAAGGGCCTGCGCAATGTAGGCCTTCGCCACCGCCCGGGCGGATCTTGGTTTGCGGGGGTAGGCAGCCATAAAGCTTTCGATGTCGGTGAGCGAACCGAAATCGTCGGTCACGGAGAGATGATTGAGCGTCCAGAGGTGCTCACCGCTTAGTTTATCCCAAATTGCCTCGACGTAGTCGCGCACGTCCACCGCCTCTACAGGTAGATTTCTCATAGTTGATTGGGACCACAGGTCGCCCCGACTGCATATTCGGCAATTCTGTTTTCGGGTTCAGCCGTCAAATCGGATTGGGCCTTTTTCGCGAACAATGGCCGCCGAGCCCTTTTCCGGTTTGATCAACCCGCCGGAGTCATGTCCGGGCGGGTGTTAAGTGGCGCAGCCGTTCGGGGTCGGCGTTTGATTACCGCGCCGCGTCATTGGGGCCTCCTGCGCGGGAAGACGCTCCGGGGCGCCGCTTTCATGCGTCCCGATGGGCGAATCGCTTTTCGTTCCGTTCCCCGGCCCTGAATTGACCGGGCTGCCAGCAGGGAGGGGTTCGATCGTCTTTACGGGCCCGCCGCCGCGGTGCGCTTACCGTCAAAAGGCAGCCCGGTGGCCGAACGGACCAACTCTACGCTGCACGCGTCGTAAGATCGTTGTCCGTTTCGGTTCCAGAGCGTAAGGTCGGCGTTGTGGATAACGCGAAAAAAGGTCTGCTCCGGCGGTTGCTGGACGCGGTGCTGGTGATCCTGGGCGGAATTCTGTTTCTTGGTTTGTGCTTTATTGCCCCAACCTTGGTGGTTGCGTTTTTAGTGTTAGGCGGCCCCGCGTTGGTCTTGGTTTGGTCCCGGCGATCGGGATCCGTGGCTCGGAAGAAGGTAAAACGTTAAGCTGCCGGGCCGGTTCCACACTCCTCGCAGGTACGCCCGCGCCGGCCTTCCCTGACCTGAAGAAATTGCCTCAGTCTCGGAGTACGATCGCTTATTCCGAGCGCCGGGCGGATCAACGCCCGTACCATTCCGGACGGGAGAATCGCCATTCCCAGGAACCACGCGCTGATCGCAACCTTTTGCGTCCAGGAATATCCATTCCACCAAAGGCAGGACCAAACGCCCTTGGCGACGAGGGTTAAACGCCGGTCTGAGGCAATGAGTCCGCGGCCGGAAAGACGCAAGTAGCAAAAACGCCGCTTCAGCCGCGATGGCTCCGATAATCTGGATGCCTCATTCCGGCCGATCGCGAGTCGCCACCCGCGATCTCTGAGCAGGTCCTTTTGGTGGTCCCGCTCCAATTTTTGCAGATCGGCTTCGACCTCAAACTGCGAAATCACGGCCGCGGCGGCATCACGGTGGCGGCGGTAACACGCCAGCGTGCGCGGGATAGCCACGATGGTGCCGAAGTATGGTGCGGCGAAGATGGGAATCGCGTCAGCGCTGAAGGACGTCACGTAAAAATTCCGTAACGTCCTTTGATTCTCGGGCGTCAGAATCCTGGCGAGAAAATCCCGGCTATAGACGTTTCCACTGGCGGGAGGTGAACAGTAAGTGCCGAAAAGGCGCATCATTTTCAACGGAGATTTACCCTTGCCCAAGCACCCACTCGGGACGACTGCATCCATCCTGGCTCCGCCTTCATCCACGACATCGAGATAGTAATGGGCCTTGACGCATCCCGGTTGCCAATGGGCGATCACTTCACTGACGCACTCCGGATAAAGGAAATCGTCGGCATCCAGATAAAGCACGAGGTCACCGCTGCAAGCCGCAAATCCGCTATAATAGCAGGAAAGCTGGCCGGCGTTACCCTTTAATATGCGGATGATCTGTGAGCCGTAGGACTGAATGATCGCGGATGAATCGTCGGTCGACCCGTCGTCGACGACAATGACCTCGGTATTGGTGTAGGTCTGGGACAACGCGCTATCGATAGCCTGGCGCAGGAACCGGGCGTAATTATGATTTACGATGATGATGGAAACCTTCTGCGTACGCGCATCCGAGCTTTCGCCGGGCGTGCCGCTCGATCGTGAGGCGGACCGTAGTTGCGCGAAGCGGGGCAGTTTCCAACGTCCGCCCAAATGCCGTTCAAGGTCCTTCAAAACGAGTCGGCCCATGGCACCTTCAGGTGAGGTCGTGAGTTCGCCGACGTACAGCCGCGTGGCTGTGGCGAAGAAATCAACACGCACAAAATCCAGGCCTCCGCCAAGGATCCTCGCGGCAGCGAGCATCTCGGCAAGACGGGCGGGCCGGGGAACCTCACTGCCAGCTCCGGGCGCAATCCTTGCCCAAGCCGGTGTATAGAGCCGTACCCGATCCGTGATGAGATGCCCGAGGTCAACCTGAATCAGTTCGACCGTGCCGCCAAAGACGAAGAACCTGTAATCGCTCGGGCGAGTCCCGCTGCCGTCGTCGACGAATTCTTCGACCATAATCTGCGGTCGGATATCCTTATAGACCCACTCCCGCGTGATCTCGTAATAACTCTGATTCAACCATCGGGTGCAACTCTCTATCAGGGCGCCACGGTCGAGGGCCGATTTGTCTTTGACGATCTGAACCCAGCCGCAGCCGTGCGTCGGCTTCACCACAAAGCAGTTCGGAAGTCGATCGAAGGGAATTGTCTCGGGACGAGTCGTCAAACAGTAAAGCTCCGGCAACACTCCGGGGCCGAGTCGTGACTCTACATAGGAGCGCGCAGCCGCTTTATCGGCCAGCTGCGCCAGCACGGGCCGCCGGTCGAAAATTATACGGTACAGAACCTTCTCGTTAAAAGTAGCGGGGCAAACGAGGTTCGGTAAGACGCCATGCGCCTTCCAGTAGCGGCGGATGAGCAAAAGCCAGCTGGGCAGGGCTTTCTTGATTCGCTCTTTGGCCGACGGCATCTCGAAGAGTTATAAATTGCTCGGAATCCGATTTGGCGAGTCAACGGGCCCGCTCGGGAACCGGCCTTAATGGGTCGTCGTTCTGAATCTCTCCCGAGACAAAAAGGGGATCAAAGTCCATAAGCGAATACACTTCGTTCTTACTTAGATTCAGAGCCGTTCCCGGCGAGAAGTATTGACCTCCGCATTGAAAGTGCAACCTGGGACACCGCCTTTGGGCACTTGAAAAGCCGCTTTTCAGGGGTGTTCCGGCATTTTCAATGGGCGAGCCGATAATTCGCATTGCCGTTTAGGATGCTTGTATTGCAGCGTACTTTGAGGATCGGCCGATCGCTTGGTTGCATTGGTTAATCCTTGGACGGAAAAACCGCGCAGGTATTCTGCGGAAACGTGTGACGCCCTGGCCCGCTGCTGTCCGCAGGCCGGTCGCTTCGGTGTAAATCGTTTCAGGGGCGCATTCCCGCCAGACCGATTGCGGATCCCGCGTCGTTCGGTTTTTTCCGGAAACGGCCAACAAACCGGCTTCCACGACTCCCGCACGGACGATTATCGTTGATCGGCTACGCTGCCAAGCCGGGCCGGTTTGCTTCGTCCGCGTGCAGGATAACAAATGCAGAGATTGGTAGTTCGCGCCGGAAACGGTTCAATGCACCCCCTGACTTCCCACACCGTGATGGCGGTTTCCACCCCGGAAATCCAGGGTTGATCGGTCCGGCCACCTCGGTCGAAACCGGACCGTTGCGATCGTGGAAGCGACCGGTTTCTGACGTCAGGTTAGAGCCCTCCGACAAAGGTTTCGATCGCTTCCCGTGCTTCACGGGCGTGCGCTGCAGGGTTGCGTTCTTTAGCGGTGATTTCCACCAACTGTGCGCCTGGAATACCCTCGGCGAGCCGCCGCCCGTACTCGACCGGGTGCAGCGCATCCAAGTGGTTGACGAGCACCAACGTTGGCACCCGGACCGCGCGCCAACCCTCCGGCGCGGGACAAGGCGCGTCCGCCGGCAATCTCGCCAGCGTGGCGATGGTCGCTTCCAGGCTTGGCCGCTCCAGTTGGCGCAGGAGTGACGCCGCGTTGTCCCGGCTAACCGTTTGGATGCGACAGAACTCAGGATCAGCCGGAAGCAACTCCCTTGTGCGTTGTGGTCCCACTTGCCTGAGCCACCGGGACATGGTCTGCAGGATGTCCAGATTGCGAGGACCAGGAAGGTCGAGCCACGCGGGACGGCACAAGATCAGGGCACGCACTCGCGCCGGGTAGCGCAAGGCAAAATTCAGCGCGACTCCGGCCCCCATGGAGATACCGCCGACCGTAAGGCCGTCGACATTCAGCGCGTCGAGAACAGTCCGGAGATCGTCGGCAAAGCTCGAAAACGTGAGCCGCTCGGGAGGCCCGAGCGGTTGGGTACGGCCATGACCTCGGCAATCGAAGGACAAGACCCGCAAGCGGACCGACTCGCCAAGGACGCCATGCGGCTGGGAAATGTCGCCGCCCAGTCCATGCTGAAATGCCACCAGGGGACCGTGCGCAGCGCCGCCCAGCGCGTAATGAAAACGGATTTTGTTCGATTCAATGAACGGCATCGTTGCCCCCTCCGGTTAAAAATCGTTGCCGTCGGCAAGGTGACGTCGCATGCATGGCGTTTCGTTATCCAAGTCACCACGAAAAGTTGTCGACTCGAAAAGGACGGGCTGCCGTTTTCATGCGAAGGGTACGATCGCGCGGCTCGATGGAGCGCTCAAGCGCGGTTCTGGGTTTTCCTCCCAGCGATGCTTTTTACCCTTAACGCAGGCAGAACGCCGCCGGCCGTCACTTTCAGGGGCCAAGACCGCTCGGCCTGCATTTCGCGGTGCCGCCCTGGGTGCGCCCGGTTTAATGACAAGACTCGGGGGCCTTTGGCTCGACGAAACGAGCGAACTTTTGGCCGACCTGTCCCTGCTGGACCGCAAACGCCGGGGTCGGGAAAACCCGCCCGCCGCGAGCGCAAAGCTGGTCGTTGAGGTTTTGGAGACGATCTTCGATCGCGATACGGGCGAAAAGTTTCAGGCTTATACCATTTCGACGGCCATGGAGGTAAATTTTTTGCCTTCCTTCCCAGGTGCCCTGCCAGCGTTACACTTATTAGACCGTATAAACGGCCTACGCCCAACGGGCCGGGAGACCTTAGTGCAGGGTTCCACCCTTGGGAACGCACCCCTCCCCCGATCGAGCCCTGGAGGAGCGACAGAAGGCGTTGCCGGCGGGTTCTGCCGCACCTTCAGCAAATCCAACCCGGCGGGGCGGGCGTGCAGGCGTGACGCCTTAGGAGGGCTCGATCGTGATTTGACGGTTACCCAGGCTTTACCCCACTGCCATTTAGTTAAGGGCGGCAGGCCGGGCGTGGCCTTCGTCCCGGAGGGACGGCTGAGGTTAGGCAGGGACTGAGCTGCGCAGCATCCTCCGGCGCCGGCATCTCCCTGAGCCGACATTCTATTAAGATAACTGTCTGAATGGCATTAGCATTCTGCGGGCGCTTGAGGCCCCGTTCAAAGGCGCGAACGTATTCGTCATTGCCAATTGCGACACGGTGATGTCACGGCCGACAGCGGAACTGGTTGCGGAGGTTTTCCGCGGCGTGCCGTTGAAAAAGCCGCTCGACACAAACGAGATGCTCCTTTCCATTGACAAAGCAAGGGGCGTCTTGGGCTATGAACCGCAACATAGCCGGCGCGATCCTGCCAGCTCCCATTAATCGAAGTATCGAAACGGCAAAGGCATATGAATTACGTAAGACTTGGCAGGACGGGGCTCAAAGTGTCGCGCGTCTGCCTGGGCTGCATGACCTACGGCAGCCCGGAAAAGGGCTGGCACACCTGGGCGCTGGACGAGGAACAAAGCCGGCCCTTCATCCAAAAGGCGCTCGAACTCGGGATTAACTTTTTCGATACCGCCAACGTCTATTCGGGCGGCGCCAGCGAGGAGGTGCTGGGTCGCGCGTTGCGCGACTTTGCCCGGCGCGAGGAGGTGGTGGTGGCCACCAAAGTCTACGGCGCCATGCGGCCGCAGGACCCCAACGGCCGGGGCCTCTCGCGCAAGGCCATCCTGACCGAGATCGACGCGAGCCTGCGGCGGCTGGGCACCGACCACGTCGACCTCTACCAGATCCACCGTTGGGATTACGAGACGCCCATCGAAGAAACCCTTGAAGCCCTGCACGAGGTGGTCAAGGCCGGGAAAGCCCGCTACCTGGGGGCTTCCTCGATGTTCGCCTGGCAGTTCTGCCAGGCGCTTTACCTCGCGCAGCTGCACGGCTGGACGCGCTTCGTGAGCATGCAGCCGCACTACAACCTGATGTACCGCGAGGAGGAACGCGAGATGCTGCCCTTGTGCCGGGCCCAAGGCATTGGGGTGTTGCCCTGGAGCCCGCTGGCGCGGGGCCGCCTGACGCGGCCCTGGGAAGCGCAGGGCAGCACCGAACGCGCCCGGAGCGACCAGTACGCCAAGGGCCTCTACAGCGCGACCGAAGCGGCCGATCGGGCGGTGGTGGACCGCTTGGGAGAGGTGGCCAAGGCGCAGGGGTTGCCGCGCGCCCAGGTGGCGCTGGCTTGGTTGCTGCAGCAGCCGGCGGTGAGCGCGCCCATCGTGGGGGCGACCAAACCGGAGCACCTGGAAGACGCCGTGGCCGCCCTATCGATCAAGTTGTCCGACGAGGAGCTCCGGGCCTTGGAGGCGCCGTACGTCCCGCACCCGCTGGTTGGATTTGAGTGACGCCGGCCGCCCCGGGCTGGTTACCTCCGACGGGTGGTGCGCGAGGTCAGGCCGGTGGGGCCTTGGTGCTGCGGGGGCGCCCCACTTCCGGCATCCTATTTAGCCGCTCGTTCAAGTTCGTTCAGTTCAGCGTCCGACAAAGGGATCTGCGCGGCCTTGAGGTTTTCCTCGAGATGAGCAACCGACGATGTCCCGGGAATCGGAAGCACCACCGGGCTGCGGTGCAGCAGCCAAGCGATCGACAGCTGCGCAACCGTGGCACCGTGGCGTTGCCCGATCGTGTCCAGCGTTCCGCCGGGCTGGGCCAGTTTGCCGGCGGCGACGGGAAACCAGGGTATGAAAGCAAGCCCCTGCTTTTCGCAATACTCCAGCACGTCCTCGTGCTGGCGGTCCGCTAAATTGTACCGATTCTGAACGCTGACGATTTCGACCACCTTGCGGGCCCGGTCAATCTCGGCGGGCTTTACCTCGCTGAGGCCGACATGGCGGATTTTGCCCTCCTGCTGGAGTTTCGCAATCACGCCCAGCGACTCCTCCAGGGGAACTTTGGGATCGATCCGGTGCAATTGCCAGAGGTCGATGACTTCCGTCCTGAGGAAACGAAGGCTCATTTCAACCTGCTGCGCGAGGTACTCCGGTCTGCCGACGGGTAGCCATCGGTCGGGGCCTTGCCGGGTCAGCCCCCCTTTGGTCGCGATGACGAGACCCTTTGGGAACGGAGCGAGGGCTTCGCCGATCAACGGCTCACTAACCGCGGGGCCGTAACTATCGGCGGTGTCGATGAAATTCACGCCCAGTTCCACCGCACGCTTCAAAACCCGTTTTGCCTCGTTGACGTCTTTCGGCTCACCCCAGATTCCCTTGCCGGTCAGTCGCATCGCGCCGAATCCGAGGCGGTTCACTTCCAGATCGTCGCCAATCTTTAACGTCTTCGCTATCGTGGCCATGGGCCCAACAAAGCACGGCGGGTCTGGTCTTGAAATTGAAGGTTTTGATTGATGAGGTCATGAACGCTGGTTTTCACGGATGCCGGGCGGGGACCGCTGGCAGACCTTGTACCTTGCAAAAGCCGCTTCCCAAGCGGGCCAAGGCGATTGCCGGATTGATACTGGCGTTGGTCAAAGTCCGTCAGGGCAACGATTCCGGCCGTTCCGTGGATCAGTAAATCCGCCCCGTTGCGGACGCGAAGGTTGCCGCCTTTATTTCCGGGCGAAGTAGCAGGCGAAAACGCTGTTGCGATGCAGGATATCGTAAGCTTGAAAACCTGCTTTCTGCAGGCCCGCGATCTGGAAGGGCAACGATCGGGGCGTATCTTCCCGGTCGATATAACGGAAGACCGTCTCGCGATACCCCGGCCCGCCCAGTCCCTCAAGGTAGTCGCCGTAGCGTTTCCACATCAAACCGTCAACCTCGGGGTCGGCAAACGTGACCAGATCCGCAACATAGAACCGGCCGCCCGGTTTCAGCCATTTCCATACTTTGCCGAAAACCTCGTCCCATTCGCTCTCGGAGCGCAGATGATGAAGTACCGCCCCGGCAACCACCAGGTCGAACTCCTCTTCGGGCAATGACAACTGCCGGAGGTCCCCCTGATAAACGCGAACGGATCGCGCGCCCGCCTCGCTGACGCGCTGCGCCGCGCGGTCCAGCATTGGCCTGCTCAGATCCACCAGGTGGCACTCGAGCGGTCCGATCGCCTGCATCACTCTCAGCGTGAAGTTTCCGGCGCCGTAGCCGAGATCGAGCATGGTGCCGCCCGCGGGCACATGCGTGCGGGCGGCAGCCGAAACCAGGTCGAGCACCAACGGCGCATCGATCGTCGCCTGCTGCCCGCTTTCGAGCCGGCTAAACCGTTCGACATCCCCATCGAACCGGCGGCGAATCTCATCAACCGTGGATTTGTTGGCAAAGGCAGTTTTCATGGCGATAAGCATGCCTGCCGCGGTATGCGAAGAAAAATGCTATGATTGCATTATATTAATGTGGCATGCGCATGAATCGGCCTACCGTGCACGAACTGGAATGTTTCCAGGCGACCGCGGAAGAACTGAACTTTTCTCGGGCCGCAAAGCGGCTTAACCTCAGCCAGCCTGCCCTTTCCCGGCAGATTCGATCCCTGGAGGACAAGCTGGGGGTACACCTCCTGGTGCGCAGCACGCGCCGCGTCACTCTCACGAACGCCGGGGCTCTCTACCTTGAGGACGCCAGGACGCTTCTGACCCGCCTCGACCACGCGACCGATGCGGCGCGCCGAACCTCGAAAGGGGAAACCACCCGGCTTCGACTCGCGTTCGTGGGAGCCTTGCTGGACGACCGACTCATCCGCGTCCTGCGGGACTTCCGGCGGTCCCATGTCCGCTGCCAGGTTCACCTGACGGACCTTCCGCCCGCACGCCAACTCGAAGCGTTGCGAGCCGGAGAACTGGACGGAGGCTTCGTCGGAGCGCCTCCCGACCGGATCGACCCCGGCCTTCGCACCGTCCTTTGGAGGAGCGAACCTCTGGTCCTTGCCCTTCCCGTGGCGCACCGGTTCGCCCGGGAAAAGTCCGTGCGGCTGGCGAATGTGCGGGACGATGGATGGGTGATGGTTTCACGAGATGCCGCCCCGGCGTTCCGGCGGCAGTTCGACCGATTTTGCGCCTCAGAAAAGTTCCGTGCACGAATCGTTCACGAATCCGAGCGCGTCAGCGCGGTGCTCACCATGGTGGCAGCCGAACAGGGAATCAGCTTGTTGCCGAAAGGCGTTTCGCGCCTGATCGCGAACGGCGTGCGCTTCGTGGCTCTCGCCGGACGGACGGCTCGCCTCGACCACACCTTTGCCTTTGCCGCCGGGCGGCCTCCGCCCGAAATCGAGGATCTGGTTGCCCTTCTGTCCAGACCTGATCCCCCTTGCCCCCGGCAACGGCCAAGATCCACGATTACCGACTGAGCGCGCAGCGTCGGGCGGAAGCCGCGGTCTGCGTTCAAGCGGATTTTCCGGGATACGCCACGTCGCCGCGTCGCAAACCCCTGAGGCCGCCTAGTAACGCTTTGTCCGCCACAACCCTGACATTCAACGGGCACTTGAACGACGAGCTTTGGAGTGCAAATGCGTATTTTCAGGTCCGCACCCGGTTCCGCTTTTCACTAGCCCCTATTCGTCGCATGAAGATTGAAGACTACGGTTTCGTCAGCGACCTGCACACGGGCGCTTTGGTGGGGGTCAACGGCTCGATTGATTGGCTGGGTTTTCCCCGCTTCGATGCCGCCGCGTGCTTCGCCGCGCTTCTCGGGAATGCCGGGAATGGCCATTGGCAAATCAGCCCCGCCCACCCGGTGCGAAACGCAACCCAGCGGTACCGCGGCAATACCTTGATTTTGGAAACGGCGTTTGAGACCGACCAGGGAGTGCTCAAGCTAACCGACTTTATGCCGCCCCGTGCGGGCGCGCCTGCACTCGTCCGGATCGTTGAGGCGATCGACGGGGCGGTGGACGTCACGCTGCACCTGACGATCCGGTTCGACTACGGGTTGGCGGTGCCGTGGGTGCAGCGCATCGAGGGAGGCCTGACCGCGGTAGCCGGTCCCGATGCGCTGATTTTGCGCAGCGCGATCCCTCTGCAAGGCAGAAACGAGGATCTTTCGAGTAACGCCAATTTTCGGGTGGAACCCGGGGTGAAGCAAACTTTCGCCCTTAATTGGTACCCATCCCACGAGGATCCCCCGCCGCCATTGGATGTCGATGGCGCACTCGCCGGGACGGAACGTTTTTGGGAAGACTGGGCGGCAAAATGCAGCTATGAAGGCGAAGCCCGGGATCTGGTGATGCGCTCCCTGCTGACCCTGAAAGCATTGATTTACGCGCCGACCGGCGGCATCGTCGCAGCGGCGACTACCTCGCTGCCGGAGCAGATCGGGGGAGTACGGAACTGGGACTACCGTTTTTGCTGGCTGCGTGACGCTACCCTGACTCTTTATTCGCTTATGCAGTCGGGCTACACTGAGGAGGCAGAGGCCTGGACTAACTGGTTACTCCGGGCTGTGGCCGGAGATCCCGAACAAATGCAGATTATGTATGGTGTCGCGGGCGAACGCCGCTTGCAGGAGTTTGAACTGACGCACCTTTCGGGCTATGAAAACTCCAGGCCGGTTCGGATCGGCAATGCCGCTTCAGAGCAGTTCCAACTGGACGTCTACGGCGAAGTGATGGACGCACTGCACCTGGCTCGGACGGTCGGCATCCGTTCCGGCGAGGCCTCCTGGGGGTTGCAGCGTCACCTAGTAGACTTTGTCGCCGCGCATTGGAAGCAGCCTGACGAAGGCCTTTGGGAAATCCGGGGTCCGCGGCGTCACTTTACCCATTCGAAGGTCATGGCCTGGGTAGCGATCGACCGCGCGGTAAAGGCGATAGAACAGTTCGGTTTGGAAGGCGATCTTGCGGGGTGGAAAGCGCTGCGCGAACAGATCCATCAGGAGGTTTGCGCCAAAGGGTACAATCCCAAGCGGCAGGCCTTCACCCAATATTACGGGGCCGATCAGCTGGACGCGAGCTTGTTGCTGGTGCCTATCGTTGGTTTCCTGCCGCCCTCAGATGAACGAGTCCGGAATACCGTTGACCGGATCCAACAGGAACTCATGGTTGACGGTTTCGTGCTGCGTTACGCGACGAGCGGCTCGGAGTCGGTGGACGGATTGCCGCCCGGCGAAGGCTCATTTTTACCGTGTTCGTTCTGGCTGGTGGACTGCCTGTGGCTGTTGGGCCGCCACGACGAAGCCCAGGCCCTGTTTAAACGCCTGGTCTCCAAGCGCAGCCCCTTAGGGCTTATGTCGGAAGAGTACGACGCCAGGCGGCAACGGCAGGTGGGCAATACGCCGCAGGCTTTTACCCACGTCGGGCTGGTAAACGCCGCGCGGACCCTGTACGCGACGCACAGCGCCGCGAAACACCGCAGCCGACAATGAAGAACGGCGCGCACCGCGGTTACAGTCCGGCACTTGGCAAAGCGGACAAGGTAGGGGACGTCTATTGGGGCCTGAGGTTCAGGGCGGTACGTAAGCGTGAGCAACCCCCTCTTCCGCCCCTTCAGCAAATCCAACCCGGCGGGGCGGGCGTTTGTTAGGGAGGGCGCACAGCGCCCTTTCGGGACTAAAACCGGCTTAACCATCCTGAGAAGGGGTGTAGGCCAGGCGATCGATGATGAGTTCGAGGGCGGTGTGTGAAAAGACATCACTTGCCACCTCAACCAAGGGCCCGGTCTTCACCCGGTAAGTCCGCCCGTAAAACGGGCCATCCAGTTGCACCTGCACGCCGCACGTTTCGAAACGAAAAAGATCCGGACGCTCCATCGCCAAAGCCGCGAGCGGATCGTGCGGATTATTTTGAGCGTCATGACGGAACAACCACCACCGTCGGATTTGCTCGGCCGCCAAGCGGGAGAGAGGATCGGACGACCCCTCCAGACGCAGCACGTCCTTTTCGCGGATGGATGGGATCATCGTCACGTCCAGGCCCAAGGCGACGGTAGGCATGCCCGAGCCAAAGACCTTTGCCGCGGCCACGGTGTCGCAACGGATGTTGTGTTCCGGCCGATCGTCATAAAACGTGCCCCCCATCAGGTAGAGCCGTTTGATCCACCTGCAAAATCGCGGTTCGCGTTCGATGGCACGGGCAATATTGGTCAGGGGCCCGATCGCCAAAATCTCCAACTCTCCCTGCCGCGCCTCCGCCTGGCTGAGCAGGAAAGCGTCCGCGCCGTTTTCAGCGTCGAGCTTTACGTCATCCAATCCGGCAACGCCTTCGCCTTCAATGCCGGCCCAGTATACCTGCCTGCCCGAAAGCGGCTTTTCCTGGCCGGGAATTACCGGGAGCTCCGGCTCGCCTGACAGGCCGCAGACCACTTTCGCCAGACGCGCCCGTCTTCGGGTATCGCCGTAAACCGTCGTCACCCCTTGCAGCGCCAGTTCGCGCGAACGCAGGATGAACACCAGCGCCAACAAATCGTCAACGTCGCTTCCGATGTCGGTGTCGAGAATGACAGGCCTCATATAGTCATCCGGGAAAGGCGTCAGCCTTTAAGGGAAGCGCCGACCACCCCTTGAATGTAGTAGCGCTGCAGCGGCAGCAGGATCAGCAACGGGATCCCCGCGGAGATCACGGAGGCGGCAAATAGTTCGTTCCAGAGCGTTTGATGCTGTTGCTCGAAGCTGGAGAGTGCGACCTGGACCACGCGCATGCTCTCTGAGCGGGTCGCAATCAGCGGCCAGAGGAATGCTTCCCACTGAAAAAGAAAGATCAGAAGGCCGGCACTGATGATGACCGGCTTGCAAAGCGGAACGTAAATGCGCAACAGGATCGTGAGCCACCCCGCGCCGTCGACCCGGGCCGCCTCAGCCAGTTCTCGCGGGATTTGCGCAAAAAATTGCCGGAACAAAAAGATCGTAATCCCGTTGGCCAAGCCCGGAACCACCAGCCCGGCATAGGTGTCCAGCCATCCCAGGTTGCGCACGACCGTGTAGAGCGGGACGGCAATCGCCTCTGAAGGGACCAAAAAGGTGAAGACGGTGAGGGCAAAAAGGAGGTTTTTGCCGGGAAACGAGAGCACGGCAAAGGCGAACCCGGCGCACCCGTTCACCGCCAGCCCGATCGTCACGGAGAGAAATGCCACCAGGGCACTGTTCCAAAGCGCCCGCCCGAAGCCTTTCTGAAAGATTTCTCCGTAAGCCTGCGGATCCAACGGAACCGGCAGGAGGGCGCGGGCGTGAAAAGGCGACGTGTCATGAAAGACTTCGGCCAGCGGCTTAAGCGACGAGCTGAAAGCCCACCAGAGCGGCAGAAAAAAGATAGATCCGACGATCAGGTAACCCCCATGCCGAAGGAATGTCGATGCCCGGCGCATGGTCAGGATAGTTCCTGCTGGCGCAGGAAATAGAACTGGAGCACAACCGTGATGCTGACGAGCAGAATCAGCACCATTACGATCGCGAGTGCACGCCCCATCTCCCCGTAAACGAACCCCGACCGGTACGCTTCATACATCAGGACGTTGGTCGAATAGGACGGCCCGCCGCGCGTGAGGAGAAACATGGGAACAAACAGCAGGAAATTCACGGAAGTATCGGTGACCAGGACAAACAGCAGTGTTCGTTTCAACAAGGGAAGGGTGATGTGGAAAAATCGGCGCGCGGTGGCGGCGCCGTCAAGCCGGGCCGCTTCGTACAATTCCGAAGGGATTGCCTGTAATCCCGCCCAAAGGAAAATCATCCAAAAGCTCACCCCTTTCCAGGTGGCAATCACCAGGACACTCCAGAGCGCCTGACGCTCATCGATCAGGAACGGTTGTTTATTGATGCCGATCCATCCGAGCAGGGAGTTGATCAGCCCGGACGCGGGATCCAGCATGAGCCGCCAGATGACGCAGGCAATCGGCAGGGACACCCCGATTGGCACGAAGAACAGTAGCCGGTAGAAACCGATGCCACGAAATCGCTGGTTCACCATTACGGCCAGAAGCAGCGCCAGGGCCAATTGCACCGGATTAATCACCGCGTTGAGCTTGACCGTGACCCAGAGCGATTTCCAGAAGAGCGGGTCACTAACCAGGTCCGCATAATTCTGAACGCCGACGAAAATGGTCCGGCCCGCCTGCTCGAAGGATTCCTGGCACAAGGAACCCCACGCGGCCAGCGCGATGGGGTAGATCCGGAAAACGACAAGGCAGATCAACGCCGGCAGCAGAAGCAGAAAAGCTGTCGGCGAACTGCCTTTAAATTTCATCGTTGCCAGCTCTACTTACTTGCGGAACTGCCCCAGGAATCGGTCCGCCCGTCGCGCCCCCGCCGGCAGCGCTTCGTTCGGGTCCGTCCCGTTGCGAATATCTTCGTAGGTAGACGCGAAGATGTCCTCCAGCTGCAAATAGCCGGGGGTTTGAGGCCGGGGCACGGCGGTATGACGTGCCTCATAAACGCCCAGAAGGTACGCGCATTCCGGGAAGGTGGCGTATTGCGGCGATTGGTCGATGGCGGTCAGAAGCTTTTGGGTCGCCGGCAACTGACCTTGGCCCTCAAACCACAGGCGTGAGCCCTCGTCATCGGCGCTGATAAAGTGAACAAATTTTCCTGCCACCTCTTTGTTCTTGGAAGCTTTATTGATGCCCAGGTGCCAGGAGCCCGTTCCGGTCACCGGCTTGCCCCCGGCGAAATACGGGTGCGGGGCAATGCCGAATTTCACGCCTGATTTCTTGAAAAGCAGGATGTTCCATTCGCCTCCGACGAAGATAGCCACATTGTTATCGGCAAACAGGTTCGCCGTTTCGGCCGGCGGAACGCCTTTCGGACTCACTTTCGATTCGTTGAAAAGGGACCAGTACCACTTTGCCGCTTTCTTCCATGAATCGGAGTCGAAGTAGCCGGTGGCTTTCAACCCGTGGTCGCCTACCAGCGGTCCGCCCAGCGATTCACCGAGCGCTTGCAGTTGGTAAAGGCGGCTGACCTGGTCGAATTCGAACCCCCACACCTGGCCTGACGGGCCGGTCTTGGTGAGCTTTTTGGCCGCGTCCACCACCTGTTCCCACGTCCAGCGATCTTTCTCGGCCAGGGATGCCACCATGTCCGGGGTAACGGTTTGACCGGCGGTAAGGCAGGACGGCGGGGTCACGCCTGCGTCCTGAAACAGGCCGAGGTTGACGTACATGAACTGCGTCGAATTGTTCAGGGGCGCAGCCAGCAGTTTGCCCTGGTACGTTCCGGCCTGGCGTGACGCGGCCACCCAGGTGTGTTCAAGTTCGTCCGGCGTAAAATACTCGTCCAGGGGCGCGAGGTACCCCCGCGTGGAATAGGAGGCGACCAGCGGAACGTCCACCTGGATCAGGTCCAGGTCGGCGTCCTGCGCCTTCATCCGGACCTCGATGGTTTCAAACAACTGCCGAAAGGGATACGCATCGAAGGCGATCTTGACGTCGGGATTTTTAGCTTCGAAGGCGGCGATGACCTTTTTGGCGCTGGTAATTGTATTGCCGTCAGACAAGCCCAACCAATGGAGCGTGGTAGCGGCGCCGACCCGCGCGGGGCTAAGGCTAAGCATGACGAGGGTCAAACCGCCGAGGACGGCGATGAGCTTGGGGAAAACCGGCCGGGTCAGCATAGAAGTGGATGAGGGGGGGTGTTTTGTGAACGTTAACGTTGCGGCGCACGCGTCTGCCGTCAATGTTTTGTTTTCCCGGATGCCGGACTTTCCGTGCAGGTTTTTTATGCCTCAATGCCCGTTTAAACCGCAGTCGACCACGCTCTATGCCGTTGCCAAAGCAACCGGCGTCTCTCACCAGACGGTCTCGCGGGTGGTGAACGGGTCCCCACACGTTGCCGAAAGAACCCGGGATCGCGTCTTGAAGGCGATCAAGGCTCTCAACTATCACCCCAACCAAATCGCCCGGCAATTGGTACGGCAACGGTCGCGGTTAATCGGCGTCATCTCCTACGGCACCCGGCTTTACGGGCCCGGCCACGTCCTGACCAGCGTCGACAAGGCAGCACGGGACGCCGGCTACCAAGTCCTCCTTACCGGCGTGGCGAGCGTGGAGCGGTGCGTCTTGCGCGAAGCAACCCAGCAACTCCTTGCGCACAGGGTGGCCGGTATCCTGGTCAATGTCCCCCTTGAGGTCCGTTTTTCCGAACTCGAGTTTGGTTTGCGCGGGCTACCTTTCCTGACGTTGGATGCTTGCACCAGCCGCCCATTTCCCACCATCCAATTTGACCACCGCAAAGGCAGTTACCTGATTACCCGTCACCTTCTTGAGTTAGGCCATCGGCGGCTGGCGTACCTGGCCGGCGACAAGACCTGGGTTTGCGGCCGGATGCGCTGGCAAGGCTGGATCGATGCGTTAGCCGAGCGCCGTCTGCATCCCGGGCCATCGGTAGAGGCGGATTGGAGTTCGGAAGGAGGGTACACCAACGTGCGAAAGCTGCTCGCGGACCAGCGCAAGTTCACGGCGGTGGTCGCCGCGAACGATCAGTTAGCCCTCGGGGCGATCGCTGCGCTTAAGGACGCCGGGGTCCGCGTGCCCGCCCAGGTTTCGGTCACCGGGTTCGACGACATGCCCGAGGCGCGTTTTTTTCGGCCGGCGCTGACGACCGTCCGGATAGATTTCGAAAAGATCGGCGAGCTCGCCGTGCGCAGCCTTCTGACCTGGATCGAGCAAGGGTTAACCGACGCGCAGCATGTCGACATTGCCCCGGAACTGATCGTCCGGGACAGCAGCGCTGCTCCCGGTTCGGATAACAAGCCCAATTACACCCATTCTCAGGATGCTTGAGCTGTTTTCGCCCGGAGGGATTCTCCGGGGCAAAAACGGCTCAATCAACTTGAAAAGCGGTGTAGCTTTCGCCCGTGAGATCAAACCTCGGTCTAACCAGGATCGTGCCCGCCGTCGCGCCGCAAAGATGACAATTCGTGCCAGCGGCGGGGTATCCGGCTTTTCGGGGGCGGTCCCTGCCCTGTGGACGAGTAAACGTTGAGGTCCGCTTCCACCTCGAGCGCAAGCGCAACGGTCGTTGCGGTTTGGGTGTGATCGGTCGGTTCGAGGGTTTCGTGCATGCCCTGACCGACTAATCGCGAGCCATTTTGATGCGCTTTGCTACTGCGTGGTCACCGGTAGAGTCGCGTGCCGGCAGATCCGGCGTTCTTACAGGGAGACCGGTCGAAGAAGGCCGGTCGCAGCTGAGGTCACCAGGTGCAGTCTGCCTGGCTTTCCATGCGCCAGTCGCGACCGAGCACCCGGTTTTCACCGGCGACTTCGACCCGGCCCTTCAGTTTGATGTCACCACTGGATGCGCCCACCATGATCTCGAATTCGCCGGCTTCAACCGTTCGCCGGTTGTCCCGGTCCGTAAAATTCAGCATGTCGACCGGGATGCCAAAGCGGACCACGACCCTCTGTTTTGGCTGCAAGGTCACCCGTTTAAATGCCTTCAACTCTTTGACGGGACGAACCAGCGAGGCGTACACGTCCCGTACATAGACCTGGACTACTTCGGAGCCCTCGCGATCCCCGCTATTCTCCACCTCCACGGAAAGGCGAATGGTCCCATCGTCGATGGGGACGCGCTCCTGCTCAAATTTAAGTTCACGGTATTCAAACCGGGTATAGCTCAGGCCATAACCGAAGCAATACTTGCTTCCGAAATGATAGGCGACAGGGGTGCCGGCGCTTTTGAGCTTGTGATTATAGTAATAGGGCACCGCGCCCGTACTCTTGGGTATTGACACCACCAAGCGACCGCTCGGGTTCGCCTTGCCCGTCAGCAGATCGGCAAGGGCTTCGGCGCCTTCCTGTCCCGGCTGGAAAGCCATAAGGATCGCCGCCGCCTGCTCTTCCAGGCCGTTGAGAGTATAAGGCCGGCCCGACGTCATGACGACAACCGTCGGCGTTCCGGTCGCGATGACCTGCCTCACAAGCTCTTCCTGCACCCCTGGCAACCGCAGGCTGTCGGTATCTGAGCCTTCGCCGACCGTGCCCGTTTGAAAGAGTCCGGCCAGATCTCCCACGAAGACGATGGCGACGTCGGATTGTCGGGCGCAGTCGATCGCATCCTGTATTTGCGAGGTATCCCGGCTGACCGGTGAGGTGCGCTTCAGGTTGGCGACATTCGACTCGACATCGCCCGGAAATACCGGCGCCTCCGGGTTGCGCCCGGTAAGGATATCGCAGCCCTTGGCGTACCGGACATTCTCGGTGCCGAACCGTTCATTCAGCGCCTGCCGCGGCGTTTTTGCGTACCGAGTCCGCTCGTCCTGCAAATTGGCGATAATCAAGTGGACGGGGAAGCTGTAGCCGCTGAACATCGCGAGCTGATCGTCTGCCGTCGGACCGATCACCGCCACCTTCGGTTGGCGCGAAGTGTCCAAAGGCAGGACCCCCTTATTCTCCAGTAAAACGATTGACTGCAGCGCAACGTCCTTGGCCAAAGCCGTTGCAGCCTCGGATTGCAAACTCACCTGGTTCTCGTCGGCATACGGATTTTCAAACAAGCCGAGACGGAATTTCTCCGCCAGTATTCGCGCCACGATTTCGTCGATTTTATCTTCGCTTATCTGCCGGCGCTCGACCGCCTGCGGCAGATGTTCTGCGCATTCGAATGCCGGCAGTTCAATGTCCAGCCCCGCATTAAATGCCAAAGCGGCGGCCTCAGCTTTGTCCCTGGCTACGCCATGGTGAGCCTGGAGCAGATTGATGCCGGCATAATCAGCGACCACCAACCCGTCGAAACCCCATTGGTCACGGAGCACTTCGGTTAACAGAAAACGGGACGCATGACACGGTTGATTGTCGATATCGTGATAGGCCGGCATGACGGAACCGGCATTCGCCAGCTTGACCGCCATCTCAAACGGAAGCATGAAAATGTCGTTGAGCTCCTTGAAGCCGAGGTGCACCGGCGCGTGGTTGCGTGCCCCTTCACTGAAGGAGTGGCCTGCGTAATGTTTCAGGGTCGCCAGCAGGTCACGGTTATCTCCCTGGAGTCCCCTGACGTAGCGCGTAGCCAGGACCCCTACGAGGTATGGATCCTCCCCCATCGTTTCTTCGGTACGTCCCCAACGAACATCGCGGGATACGTCCAGAACGGGCGCCAGCCCCTGGTGGCATCCGAGCTGCCTGGCCTCTTTACCGATTGCCCGGCCGACTGCTTCGATGAGCTCCGGGTTCCAGGTCGAACCATAGTTCAACGCGGAGGAAAAAAGTGTTGCCCCTTTAATCATGAGCCCGTTGAGACATTCCTCATGCGAGATGGCCGGTATACCCAACCGGGTTTGTTCCACGAGAAATTTCTGCAGGGCATTAAGCGCGCGCACCCCTTCCTTGGGATCCACGGGATGCGTGCCGAGCGGGCGTGTGATCTGTCCCACTCCCCGCCTGAGCATCTTTTCGAGATCCTTCGTCGTTGCACTTTGAGCAAAGGCGTCGGTACGGACACGGTGATTGCCATCGGGGGACAGGATCAGCCAGTGCGAATACATCTGGGCGATTTTTTCCTCCAAGGTCATCCGCCGGAGCAGGTCGGAGACGCGCTGCGCAGTTGGCAATTGAGAATCTTTGTACGGATATGTAGCCATAAGTTCAACGTTCGCCGGAAAACCACGAAGCCGCGCCAGGCGCATGCACGCGCCCATATCAAATGGTCAGACCCGTTTCCCACCGGGTGTCCCGGCCGTGTTGAAAACGCGGACGTGCACTTTTCCGGCGTCAAATGCCTGCGGTAATCCGGCCTTTTTGCCCCAGGGGCTCTACTGCCTCGAGCCCTTTATTCCTGATCTCCGACGCGTTGTTGATTAGAGCGCTGCCGTTCGGCGTCCTCTTCCTGCGGATCCGGGCGGGGTGTCCCCTCCTCGGGTTGGTCCGTCACGCTGGTGCTCTGATCCTGGCCCGGTTCGTCTTTTCGGCTCCTCACAACCTTATAATCGCATGAAAAGGCTCCGCTGATGCTTGCGGTCTGACCATTTATCGATTCCGCTCGATGACACCGGCGCCAACCCGGACCCGAGGGGCTGCAGGCTCATGTCCGGCCGGCTTGTCACCAGGTGGATTTCCCGGATTCGTTCATCCCGCGCCGGCAAGCGCCCCATGGCGTCCAGGACCGTTCGGAATTCTCTCGTCATCCGCTGCAGGGCTGGTAAAGTGACCCGAAGGAGTTTTGTGCCTAAGGCCGCTATCTTTCATCCATGCAACCGGCACACCATTCGGATAGAGCTTCACACGCTCGTTTTGAAGCAACGCATTGGAGCGAGGTGCTGGAAGCGGCCCGGAGCGGTGCCACCCACGGTCCGGAGGCCCTCGCCCGGCTCTGCGAACGCTACTGGCAGCCGCTTTACGCGTTTGCCCGGCGCCGGGGCCATTCTCCCGACGACGCCCAGGACCTTGTGCAAGGGTTTTTTGAACACCTGATCGAAAGCCGCGCGCTGGGCACGATCGACCAGGCCAAAGGACGTTTCCGGTCATTTCTGCTGGCCTCCTTCCAGAACTTCAGTCTGACCGAGCAACGACGCGCCCAAGCCGAAAAACGGGGGGGCCGCGCCCAAATGGTCCGGATTGACTGGAAGGAGGCCGAAAGTCGGGTCGACCTGGCACCTGCAGACGGGCTGACGCCGGAAACGGTTTTTGACGCGCGCTGGGCTTTCGAGTTGCTGAACCGCGCCACCCGGCGCCTGGAGCAGGAACAGACGACACGCGGTAAAGCGCAAATGTTTTCTATCCTGCGGCCGTACCTGGGTGATGAAGGCGCACGGGTGAACTTGAGCTACGAACAAGCGGCACGGGCCCTGAACGTGGGCCTGCCGACCCTGAAAACGTTGATTCATCGCCTGCGCCGGCGCCACGCGCAACTCCTGCGCGAAGAAGTGGCCCAGACCGTCCTGGACCCTGATGATGTCGAGTCCGAATTGCACGCGCTTTGCGAGGCGCTGGTCGTCGCGGGCGGGCGCGTGCAGGCGTAGCAGCGTAACTAACCTCGGCCACGCCCGGGGACGAAACCGGGCATTCGGAAAGACCATTTGGCAGAACCAGGCAAAGGCGGAAACTTGCTCCGGGCATGAGAAGGACCGCCATCGCTGCGCTGGCGGCGGAAATGATCGCCACCTCGTTCCCCAGCTTACAAAACCGAGCGCTGAAGGTAAAAATGGTGAAGACTGACGATTACGTAATGGCGGTGCGTCTCGGAAAAAAAACCGTTCGTTTGTGGGTCAGCAAAGCGGACGTCAAGCGGATGGGGCGCCGCGCTCTCGCCGGAGTTCTTGCGCACGAACTCTGCCACGCCGAAGAGGACCTGCAGCGACAAACGCTTACACACGCCTTAGTTTCGGGACCGTGCGAATCGGCGACAGGTACGGGCCCTTCGGCCGAGACCGTGACGGAGCGGCGTATAGACGCAGCCGTGATCCGGAGGGGTTATGGCCGGGAATTGCTGGCGTTCCAGAAGTACCACGACCGTTATTACGAACCGTATGACTGCGCGGACGGGATGACCCTCAATGAAATCGAAGCGGCAATTCGCGATGGCAATGAATCGGTCCGCGTTGGCCGAGAGCCTGACGGCCAACGCCGCTGACCTGACTTCCTGACGAAAAATCGGTGCTCCCTCGAGGAACGTGCGATTTGCACCGAAAATGTCGCAAGTACCACCCCATTTTCGCCGCGCCGCCACCCCAAAAGCGCCTTGGTTGGGATCGATCATACCCTTTCGATGACCATCGAGGTGAAACTCTGCCTTAGACCAAACGGGCCGGCAGCACCTAGCCCAGGGTTTACTCCACTGCCATTTGGTTAAGGACACAAGGCCGGGTATTGCTTTGGTCCCGTAGGGACGGCTGAGGTTAGGCAGGGGCTTTAGCTCGACTTTGTCCATTTTCTAACCAAGCCGATGCCGCAAAATCGGGCCGTTCCGTGTGCTTTGGCGGGTTTTTTAGCTGTCGAGGTATCCGTCCGACATGGCGAAAACGCATCCGCGAGGCAGTAAGTGGCTCATTTTCAGCAGTTCCTCAGTTAGAAAATGGCCAAAGTCGAGCTTTAGTGCCTATGCCTATGCAGGCGTTCCCCCGGGTTGCGTCCCCTCGGGACGCCTGAAGGCGTGCGCCGGGCCACAGGCGGGCTTCAACGGTGGGGAGCCGTTCGGGTTTTTGGCGCCGAGGGTCGCGCCCGGTTTGGCCGGCCGTTTGGGAGCCGGCACCCTCCGGGGCAGCGTTTCAGGCGTCCCGACGGGACGCGATCCTTCTTAAATGCCCGCCAGGGACTGAAGTCCCGGGCTAACCTCAGCCGTCCCTTCGGGACGAGAGCGCCCCCCTCCGCCGGCCCTGAACTAAATGGCCGTGGGGTTTACCCTGGGCTAGGTTCCCTTGGCCCTTCGGGCCGTAACACGGTCACGGCTGTCCCCGCGCTGCCCTCAAAAACTGTGGGCAAAGCTCAGGGATTCACCCCCGGGCTAAGGTCTCCCGGGCCGTTGGGCCTACCACCACTTACGAATGTAGCAACGTTCGTTGCAGCGGCAGCACGAAGAACAGCGGGATCACGGAGGATACAACGGAGCTCTCCGCAGAAACGTTTAACCCCTGAAACAGTACAGCCGGAGAAGATTCGTCGGCGCAACAAACAGCTCTCGCACCTGCCTGAAGCCGGCCTCCCGGCCCAGTGCACACCATCCGGAAGTGGTCTCGGGAAAATCGCTGGCGTGGACGTGCGCCCGGCCCGCCTCCCACTCGTCATGCGTAAATGCGGTCCACCGCGGTTTCTGGGCGTCCCAGCGGTCCAGCCAGCCGTCGCGGTCTTCGCCGTCCGGGCTCGCGCTCTCGTAGATCAGAAAGAGCCCCTGATCACTTACGATCGTGCGGACCTGGCGCATGATGGTCAGCTTCATCGGGGTGGGGAAGTGATGCAACGCGAGGCCGATCCACACGACATCCACGGGCTCGGGATGATCGTTCAATGCCTCGACCAAATCGCGTCGATGAAGGGTGACGGGGCAGGCGAGTTGCCCGAGCGCCTCGGACGCCAGCTCGAGGGCCGGCTGAGAGAGGTCAATGCCTTGATAAGAAGCGACCCGGGTTCCTCTGAGTGCCTGCACCGTCGCGCTTGCGTCACCGCAGGCGACATCGAGAAACCGGAACGGCTGGGCAGCTTCATCGACCAGTACACGGTGGAGGCAGCTATAAGCCTCGTCATGAAATAGATAGTTGTGCTCGACCGCCTTGCGATGGAGCTGCCATTGCGTTTGAAACAGCACCAGCGCGGGCTCGTGATACATCGTTCCGGCCTGCCCATAATGACGGACGGTAACCATGGTTAAGTCCCAGGCACAGAGATACCCGATCCGGACGGGCAACACAACAAGGCATTAGGGAGTTCCCGATCTTGAGCCTCAAAACTGCGTGCGGGTTTACCGACGTGCGGGCCCGTTCATTCTCAGGTTAACCGAGCGCGGCAGATTCGTCCGGCGACCTCCTGACGGTTTCCGTCCGACTCACCTGCCGCCTGCAAGCGGCTGGTTCCTTCGTCCGGCATCACCGGCTCGCGTGGCGTCCACGGGATTTCACGATTCCCTGAAATCGATTTCACTTTCTTTGGGCGCCCCGCGACTCTAAGAAGGGATTTGCTGAATTGATCTGTCGGCCATGGACCAGGATCACCAATTGGCTGCGCTCGAAACGTGCCCGGCCTGCGGCACGCCCTACCACCCCTCCGGGGTGGAGGGCGGCACGGGGTGCCCGGTATGCCTTTTGCGTGCAGCCCTCGGCTCCGAAGGCGTCGGGGAAGACGACCCGGCGACTGACGGATCGTGGCCGTCTGCAGAGAGTCGCTTCGATCACTACGAGTTGGTCCAGCGCAAGGGCGGTGCCTTTGAGGAGCTGGGGCGCGGGGCCATGGGTGTCACTTACCGGGCCTTTGACACCGTGTTAGGTCACGCCGTGGCCGTAAAAGTTCTGGATGCCCGGGTAGCCGCTAACCCGCAAGCGCGGGAGCGCTTCCTGCGGGAGGCCCGGGCCGCCGCGCAATTGCGCCACCCCAACGTGGCTTCAGTCTTCTATTACGGGGTGCGCCCGAATGACGGGCAGTGTTTTTACGCAATGGAACTGGTGGAGGGCGAAAGTGTGGAGGCGCGGATGGGCCGGGAGGGCGCCCTGCCGGTGGGCATCAGCCTGGAGATTGTTAGCCAAGTAGCCCGCGCATTGGCCGCCGCAGAGAGCCAAGGTTTGGTGCACCGGGATCTGAAACCGGCCAACCTCATGCTCGCGCAAGGGCCGGAGTTGACCGTCAAAGTCATTGATTTCGGTTTGGCCAAAGCGGCGGCGGATCCCGCAACCGATGCCGCCCTGACCCATGGGGCCTTTGTCGGCACGCCTGTCTTTGCCAGTCCGGAGCAGTGCGCAGCAGCCAGTGTGGACGCCCGGTCCGACCTCTACTCTCTAGGGATCACGCTCTGGGAGATGCTCACGGGCCAGGCGCCGTTTCTGGGCTCTCCGCTCGAAGTCATGCGCCAGCACCGGCAGACGCCGTTACCCCTCGAACGGCTCCGGGGCATTCCCCAGCCGGCCATGGCTTTACTCCAGGCATTGCTGGAAAAAAACCCGGCGCACCGTCTCCAGAGCGCCACTCAGCTCCTTCAAGCGATGCCGGCGGTGACGGCCGCCATTGACGCGCGGCGGACCCTCCGGCGTGAGCAGCTCCACAAGGGCCTCGCCGCCCCTTCCTCCGGACCCATCCGCAAATCACCCGGACGGCAGGGACCCCGGAAGGTCTCGCTCGCCCGGCTGCCCGTAACCGGCAGCCAGGTTTTTGGCCGCAAAGAAGACCTTGCCTTTCTGGATGACGCCTGGGCCGAGCCGCAGATCAACGTTGTTTCAGTCGTGGCCTGGGGTGGTGTGGGCAAGTCGACCCTGGTCAATTACTGGCTGCGCGGTCTGGCCGCCGAACGGTACCGCTCGGCGGAACTGGTGTTCGGTTGGTCGTTCTACCGGCAGGGGACCCGGGAAGACACGGCCTCCGCCGATGAATTCATCGACGCGGCGCTGGCGTGGTTTGAGGACCCGGACCCGCGTCGGGGCACAGGCTGGGAAAAAGGTGAACGGTTGGCCCGGCTTATCGCCTCGCGTCGCACTCTGCTGGTGCTCGATGGCCTGGAACCGCTGCAGAATCCCCCGGGCCCGCAGGAAGGCAGGCTGCGTGAACCTGCACTGCAGGCGCTCCTGCGCGAACTTGCGGCGTTCAATCACGGTCTGTGCGTAGTAACTACGCGGTTGGCGGTGGCGGACCTGGCCGAGTACGAGGCGGCTTCGGCCCCGCGACGGGATCTGGAACAGCTCTCGCCCGAGGCCGGAGCCCAACTGCTGCGTGGCCTGGGCGTCAAGGGTCCGGCTGCCGAACTGCAAGCGGCGAACGAGGAGTTCCGGGGCCATTGCCTGGCCTTGACGCTGTTGGGCAGCTACCTGACCGAGGCTTACGGCGGGGACATACGCTGCCGCCAGGAGGTGTCTACCCATCTGGTGCAGGACGTGCGCCAAGGCGCCCATGCACAACAGGTCATGGCCTCTTACCAGCGCTGGTGGGGCGAGGGCCCAGAGGTGTCGGTCCTGCGCCTGTTAGGCTTGTTTGACCGGCCCGCCGATGAACGGGCGCTGGCTGCGCTGCTCAGGCCGCCGGCGATCCCGGGTCTGACGGAGTCGCTGGCCGGGTTGCGCCCGGCGGAGTGGCGGGCGATTCTGACCCGGCTGAGGCGGGCCCGGCTGTTGGCGGGAGAGGACCTGCACCAACCGGGGCAACTGGACGCGCATCCCCTTGTGCGGGAATACTTCGGCGATCAATTGCGTGGTGAGCAAACCGCAGCGTGGCAGGAAGCTAATCGCCGTCTCTACCACTACTACCAAGCCTTGGCGCCTCGATTCCCAGAGACGTTTCGGGACATGGAACCGCTGTTGCTGGCCGTTATCTGCGGCTGCAATGCCGGACTCTTTCGCGAGGCGCTGCACGACCTTTACATTCCCAGAATTCAGCGGGGCAATGCTTCCTACACGGCCAACGTCCTCGGGTCCAGAGGTGCACTGCTTTCGGTTCTAATTCATTTTTTTGAACACGGCCATTGGGGGTCGCCGGCAAAAAGCGACCTGGATGGACAGGACCTGACCGCGGAAGATCAGCTTTTCATCCTCATGCAGGCAGCGCTTTATCTGACCGCCACACGCGGAATGGCGGCGCCGGAAGCGTCCATCTGTTATGAACGCGCGGAACCCTTATGCAATTTGCTTAACCGTTCCCTGCCTCTGTATGTGGCGCTGATAGGTCAGTGGCGTTATGCCCTCCACACCAGCACGATGCCGGCAACGATGCGGATCGCCCAACGCGTTTACGCCCTGGCGCAGGAGCAGAATGACCCTGTGCTCCTGCTCGGGGCCTACCGCGCCTTGGCGGCCACGATGTACTTCATGGGTGACTTCAAACCCGCGCGCCGCTACGCGAGGCTTGGGGTTCGGCTCTGGCGCTCGAAACGCGTCGTGTCCCCCGTTGAAGAAGCCGTCGCTCCCGCCGTCGCATGTTTGTCCTACGAGGCCCTGACCAACTGGCATTTGGGAGAGATCCGCCCGTGTCACGCGACCAAGGCTAAAGCACTGGCGCTGGCGGAGGAGTTGAACGATACACACGCGTTGGCCGTGGCCTTCTGGCTCGCCGCGCTGGTCGGCCAATTTGAACGCGAACCGGTCGAAGTGGAACGTTGGGCCTCGGCGTTGATCGAGTTGTCGACGCGCCAGAGTTTCGCCTTCTGGCTGGCCGGAGGCAAGGTGCTCCGCGGCTGGGCGCGCAGTGCTTCCGGAAAGACCGCAGAAGGTCTCGCCTGGGTTGAAGCCGGTATCGAGGACTGGCAGGTAACCGGTTCGGTGTTGATCATGCCGTATTGGCTCAGCATAAAGGCCGAGGTTTTACATTCGGCCGATCGCGTCCCCGAAGCGCTTGAGGCAATCAGCAAGGCAGGCACATTGGCCGAAACCTCCGCCGAGCGGTGGTGGCGTGCTGAACTGCATCGGCTCCGCGGGGTGCTCCTCGCGGCCGCGGGTGCAGACGAGACCCAGATTCATGCCGCCTTCCACCAGGCTGTCTCCACCGCCAGGCAGCAAAAATCCATCGCCCTGGCGGCACGCGCGGAAGCATGTTACGCCGCGTACTGCGGCCGGAGAGGGAAAACGCCGGAAGACACCGGAGGCCGGCGTGGCGGACATTCGCCGGGGCAAAGATCCGCTCAGCCAAGTTGAAAGCGGTGGTAATACCATTTCGACGGCGATGGAGGTAAAATTTTGACTTCCTTCCCAGGCCCTGCCAGCGTTACACCTATTGGACCGTATACACGGGCTAGGCCAAACGGGCCGGTAGACGGTTTGATGGCCTGAAGGGCCAAAGGAACATAGCCCAGGGTTTACCCTGGGAAAGCGTTTCTCTCTCTGACCCAGCCCTGAAGGGTCGGCAGAAACCGTGAGCAACGTTTTCTGCCGCCCCTTCAGCAAATCCAACCCGGCGGGCGGGCGTTTGTTAGGGAGGGCGTACAGGCGTGACGCCTTAGGAGGGCTCGATCGTTATTTGACGGTTACCTAGGGTAAATCCTGGGCTATGTTCCAGCGCCCCTGATACCGTTTCCACAGTTATGCACCGGCGCCGCCAAAAGGCCTCCCCCAAGCCGTCCTCCGCCGCGGCGCCGGTGCATAACTTGGCCGCGACCCAACCCGGGGTTGTGAATAACTCCGCGCCGGGTCAGATTGGTTCTGACAGCTTTGCCTCCGGGCCGGCACGGTCCAGGCGCCCCCGCTCCACGAGAGCTACCCGAAGATTACCGGCCGGCTCGGAGGCTTCGGTCCCAAAGTCTGAGAGAACCACATCCCGAGAGGATCCTGTATCAGGTCGACTAAGGACTGAAGCAAAGGCAGAGGCTGCGCAACCCACCCCCAGAACCCCGCACCGGAAAGTCGCTATGTCTGCCCCTGAACCTCGCTTCGCTCACTTCGCCAGCATCGACTGGGCTAAGCACAAGCATCATGCCGTCATCCTCAATGCCGCCGGCCAGATCGTGGCCGCCTTCGATTTTGACCACACCGCCGTCGGCTGGAAACAGTGGCGCGAGCAAGCCGCCCGTTATGCGCCCTTGGCCGTGGCCATCGAGACCAGCCAAGGCCCCGTCATCGACCAGTTGCTGCAAACCCCGGATTGCACGATCTACCCCCTTAACCCCAAAGCCGCGCAACGCTACCGGGAGCGCAAAGCCCCCAGCGGTACCAAGAGCGACCACCTGGATGCCTGGAGCTTTGCCGACGCGCTGCGCCTGGATGGGGCGCACTGGCGGCCGCTCTGCCAGCAAGATCCCTTGCTGGAGCACCTGCGGCTGCTGTGCCGCGACGAGATGGCCTTGATTGAAGAGCGCACCGCCTTAGTCAATCAGCTCCAAGCCGCCCTGCAGGAATATTACCCCGCGGCCCTGGAGGCGTTTGGGGATTGGACGCTGCCGTCGGCCTGGGCCTTCCTCGAAGCCTTCCCGACCCCGCAAGCCTTAGTGGCGGCGGGCAAACGCCGCTCTCGAAAAATTCCTCCACGCCCATAAGCTGGCCCGACCCGAAACCTACCAAACACGGCTCGAGCTCTTCGCCAAAGCCACCGACTTTTGCGCCTCACGCCCTCACCCAAGCCAAAAGCCGCCTGGCCGTGACGCGCGCCAAACAGCTGCGGGTGCTGCAGACGCAGTTGGACGACTACCGCCAGCAAATTGAAAAGCTCTTTGCCCAGCACCCCGATCAGGACCTGTTCGGCTCGCTGCCCGGCGCCGGCCCCAAACTGGCGCCACGGCTGTTGGCCGAACTGGGGGATAATCGCCAGCAGTTCGAGTCGGCGCAGGCTTTACAGTGTTACGCCGGCACGGCCCCGGTCAGCTACCAATCCGGCCCGGTGCATAAGGTGCGGCTGCGCGGGCCCTGCGACAAGGTCCTGCGGGCCACCGTGTACCTGTGGGCCGACTGCAGCCGGCATAGCTGCCCCTGGGCCCAGACCTATTACCAGACCCTTCGCAAACGGGGCAAAACCCACGCCTGCGCCTTACGCTGTCTGGGCCAGCGCTGGCTCAAAATCCTGTGGAAGATGTGGCAAACGGGCACCTGCTACGATGCGGAGTTGCATCAGAAAAACCAGCTCCGGCACGGGTCCTGGGTGCTCAAACTGCAGAACGCCTAACCGAGTCTCCCCATGTCAATAACTTCGCCTAAAAATCAACTTGCAAACCAGAGAACATCTTCGGGCAAGCTTGGCCTTCCCCTCTGCCGTTTCCTGCGAACCCTTCAGCAAATTCGGCCACACGGGCGGAACGATTTTACTTCCAATGACACCCGAAGCAGCGGTTCGGCTTGTGGCGGCGACAGAACCAAGCAGGCTTGGGCATGCCCAAACGCATCATTGACCTTTCGATCCCCTTGCAAGCCGGCATTGCCTCCGACCCGCCCGGCTTCCGACCGCAGATCGACTACCTCGACCACGGCGCCGGCGCACGACAATTGGTCGCAAGCTTTCCGGGCCTG
>JAFBAP010000152.1 GCA_019247695.1 Verrucomicrobiota bacterium
CTGAAGGGCCGGCAGAAGGTGTCGCTCGCATTTTCGGCCGCCCCTTCGGGGCTAAAACCGGCTCAACCATCCTGAGAAGGGGTGTTAGCCGCAATCACCCCTCGGGCGCCCCGCGTCTCCTAGCGAGGCCGACCGGCAGCTCACCCGCCCGCTGGCCCAGGCCGCGCGCCTGTCGCAGATCCACTTCTCGGATCACGTCACCTGCGGGCGCCCGCGTTTTTCAGCTTCAAGGGGGCGGGGCTGCTATGGGCCGGGCGGACAACCGGCAAGAAACGGGCGATCAGGCTTGCTCGCCGGTCAAATGCCCCAGCAATCTCCACAACACGGGCCACACGGTCTTGGCAGCCTCCGGCGTTTGCGTCACGATCGCCGGTGGCTTTTGTTGAAACGGTTTGCCCGCCTCGATCTCATGGGCGGCGTTCTCGACCAGTGCTTGTACGCTCCGGGGCGTAGCTTCCAGATGGAACTGCAACCCGACGGCCGGTCCGAGCTGGAAGGCCTGATTGGGGGTGAGGTCCGTCTCGGCCAGTCGCGTCGCGTCCTTGGGCAGGTCGAACGTTTCTCCATGCCAGTGAAGCGGCGTGAATGTCTCGGGCAACCGCGCCCCTACGCCCTCGGTGGTGACGCGACGTACGGGGAACCAGCCGATTTCTTTGTGCAACGCCCTATAGACTCGTGCGCCCGTCGCGCTCGCGATCAGCTGCGCGCCCAGGCAGACGCCGAGGACGGCCCGCCCCAGCTCCATCGCCCTTCGGACCAATCGCTTCTCCTCCCTTAACCAGGGGTACTCGCCTTCGTCATTGACGCTCATGGGACCGCCCATCAGCACGAGCAGGTCAAATGCTGCCGGGTCGGGCAACGCGTCGCCCCGGTAAAGGTGTGAGCCGATGATGGTATGCCCGGTTTCCCTCGCCCAATCTTCAATGGCCGCGGGCCCTTCGAAGCTTACGTGCTGCAGGTAGTGAATGCGCATGGGGGTGATTGCTGCTCGTGACGGTGGATAAGCCGATCTTACTTTTTAACGGCCGGGCCTCCCGCGCCATTACTCAAGAGGGGTAAACGTTGCGGCCGGCTTGGCGCAAGAGCAAGATTGCCTCAATGCCCGGCCGGATCGGCATCGAGGTCAAAAGCTTGCGCGCCGGCGGTGGCCGGCGGCCCCCGACGGCTTAGGCCGGCACGGACTATCCTGCCGCGGCAGCCCGCGGCGACGCCTTGCCTTCCCTGACGATCGCCGTTTCATAGCGCTCGCCGGCAGGCGTAAAGACGTGCAAGCAATTGAGGTCATCTGCGTGGGACGGCGCAAGAAGAGCAAAACCGGCGAGCACAAGGGATACTCCGTGATCCCGCGGACGTGCCGGTTTGCCAAGCGCTTACCGAGCAACCGGCCTAATGAGTCGCCGCAGTTCTTCCACTTTGGCTTCCGCCGGGGCAATAATGTTTTCTCGGATCGAAGCAATCACTTTATCCGTATCCTCATACTCGTACGTGTCTTCGACCACGGACCGGTGCAGCCGGATCTCGTCCAGCATGCCGTATTCGTGCTCAGACTTCCTGATCATCAAACGCACGGCGACTGCGGGAAAGGCCGGGACAACGGCCTGAAGCTCCTGAAGCACGCTCCGGGCGTCGGTTAGGTCTGCGATCACAAACCGGGCCATGCTTGCCAAGGTCTTGATCGTCCCGAGGGTCGCCTGATTGGGTAAAGGCGGAAAGTCGAACAGGATCGGAAGGTAATCGTGCTTGCGAAGCGCCTCCCGAAGGGTGTCGAGGACCGGTTTCCGTTCCTCAGAAAAGCGGCCCAGGATTAACACCGCTTTGGAGGTGATCGTGTCGATCACCTCACGGATCTCTTGGTTGTTTAGCAGCAGATGAATAAATTGGGCGACCTTGATGTTGTCGACGGTGATGACCGGTTCGTCGTGGTCCGTTATGATGAAGTTCTGCTGCTTTGTAAGCTCATTCACCTTTATGCCCCACACCGAGACACCGTAGACGGAACTTCCGGTGAGCATCGCACCGGCAAGGTCGGTGCTGATTAATTGAGCCCGGACGAGGTCCGCGTGGCTAAGGTTTGCCCCGCGGAGGTTCGTCTCAGTGAGGTCTGCCTGGCGGAGGTTTGCCCCGTGGAGGTCCGCGTCGCTGAGGTTTGCCCTGAAAAGATCCGCCCTGAAGAGGTCCGTCCCGCGGAGGGTTGCGCCGCTGAGGTTTGCCCCGCGGAGGTCCGCGTCGCTGAGGTTTGCCCCACGAAGGCCCGCCCTGCTAAGGTCTGCCTCGCGGAGGTCCGCAAAGCGGAGGTTTGCCCCGCACAGGTCCGGATGGATTGCGGGCTGTTTCCCTCGCCACCGGTTCCAGGCGGCTACGCCCTGCCGGAGGATCCTAAGCTGTTCTTCGTTGACCATAGCGCAAACCGAAGGGTCTGCCGAGGCGGTCATAACACTTCCCGCCCCCGACATCGAGCATACCGCAATGCTTTTACTGGGTGATTGATTCACTTGGCAATGGGTGCACCACCTGGTCTAAGGTCTGGAAGTTGGACCTGCGAGGCGCGTCATGAAGCCCTTTTCACTTCTTGTCCTGGCATTTGTCACGCCTGCGTTGGGCCAGTTGAAGTGGGATCAAACCATCCAAACCTTTGCGGCGAAACCGCTGGACAGGCAGGTGATCGCTCATTACCGCTTCACGAACGCCGGAAACTCGGTGGTCACGATTCGTGAGGTCCGGACTTCCTGCGGTTGCACCACCGCGGCTTTGGGAAAAAGGCAATACTCGCCTGGGGAATCGGGAGAGATCGAGGCGAGATTCCAGTTCGCGGGACGCATTGGACACCAGGAAAAGTGGATCTACATCACCACGGACGTAAAATCTGATGACCTGACGCTGTTGCGGCTGGCGGTGGACATCCCCCCGGCGATCACGATTGACCCGGAATTCCTGATGTGGCGGGTCGGCGACCCACCCGAGCCCAAGGTGTTTCGGATTGCGGTTGCGGACGAATTCCCGGTTGCAATCGTTTCGGTGCAATCGGATGACCCGGCGGTGAAACTGGAGGTTCGCGAGACCCGTCCAGGCAAAGCGCTCGAAGTGAAAGTCACGCCGCCCCCGACCACCAGGCCGGAGAGCGCCACCCTTGTTATTCGGACGGATTATCCGCCGGAAAATCCGGACGTTCATTACGCCTTCGTGCGGGTGGAATAATCGCAATGGCATGTACACCCCGCCGGCTCGGGACGTGATTTTCCGCAACAGATCCGAGTGACGTTGCGCCCCTCACGGATCGCCGCGGCCGGTCATTCTCGTCCCGCGAGCCTGCCCTAAGTAGAGCTCATGTATCAGGCGATCGTCCTTCAGTGCCGCGATCGGACCGGAGGCGACAATCTCGCCGTGCTGCAACAGGTAGCCGCGTTCAGCAACCGCAAGCGCAAGCCCGGCGTTTTGCTCAACCAGCAGAACCGCGGCGGAAAATTTCTCACGGACATCCATGATCACGGAACGCACTTCTCTGACCAGTAACGGGGACAGGCCAAGCGAAGGTTCGTCGAGCAACAGAACCTGGGGACGCGCCATAAGTCCGCGCGCAATCGCCAACATCTGTTGCTGCCCCCCGCTGAGCTCCCCGCCCCGGGCGTGGCGCTTGGTGGCGAGGACTTGAAAGTAAGTTTCCATGAGCCGGATGTCGGCTTCGATCGCGTCCCGGTCTTTGCGGATATAAGCGCCAAGGCGCAAATTTTCTTGCACCGTCAGATCGGCAAAAATTCGCCGTCCTTCAGGGACCATCACCACGCCCATGCTGGCCATCCGGTCAGCCGGCACGCCGGTGACATCGCGACCATTCCAGCGAACGGTCCCTTTCCTCGGCCTCAGCAATCCGGCAATGGCCCGCAGCAGCGTCGATTTGCCCGCCCCGTTAGGACCGAGAATGGTAACGATCTCCTGCCGGCCGACGTTCAGCGATACGTCGCTGCTCACCACGACAGGACCGTAAGCCGTTCGCAGACGCTCGACTTCCAGCGGCATCATAGGTCGCTTCCGAGGTAAACCTCCCTGACTTTGGGATCGTTCAGGACCAGTTTCGGTGGGCCTTCAGCGATTTTGGTGCCGAAATTCAGTACGACGAGGCGCTCGCATAAGGCGCTCATTAAAAACATGTCGTGATCGATCAGGCACACGCCGATCCCTAACTTCGGCAACCGAAACACCAATTCCATCAAGTCGTCCGCCTCGCTGTGGCTCAAACCGGCTGCCGGCTCGTCGAGCAGCAGCAGGGACGGATTCACCCCTAAAGCCAGCGCCACTCCGAGGCGGCGAAGGTTCCCAAAGGGCATGGCTCCCGCAATTTCGTCGCCGCGGTCGGCGAGACCCACGAAATGAAGAAGTTTGTCCGGAGAACCCCATTCTGCCCTCGTTGTTTCATGGTCACCGCGCGCGCGCTCGCACGCGATTCGCACGTTCTCGCGAACGGACAATCCTGGGAATGACATCGCCTGTTGAAACGTTCGCACCAGTCCCCATCGCGCTATTTGGTAGGCGGGCCGGCCGGTAATGTCTTTGCCCTGCCACATCACGCGGCCGGACGTCGGCTTATGCACGCCGGTAATAACGTTGAACAGCGTCGTCTTGCCGGATCCGTTCGGCCCGATGATGCCGACGATTTTGTCTGCCTCGATCGAGAGGTCTATCCCGGCTAAGGCGATCACGCCACCGAAGGTTTTGCGCAATCCGGAAATTTCAAGCGCTGGCATAATGTTTGCCGTTCCTTTAAGGCCGTCGTTTCGACGTGAGCCAGCGATAGATGTTTAGGCATCCGGCACTCACTCCCCCGGGGAGCAGCAGGATAACGGCGAGGAGAGCCACGCCGTAAGCGATTCTGGAATCAATCGGGTTCAGATTCAGGATTTCGGGAAGAAAACTCACGATGACGGCCCCGGCCAACGGCCCATAGAGCAGCCGGGATCCCCCCAGCATGACCATCAACGCAAGGTAAAGGCTCGGAAACGGGCCGTAAAGGCTCGGTGAGATATGGCGGAGGTAGTAGGCCTGGAGGATGCCGGCCACCCCCGCAAAAGCGCCGCTGACCATCAGCGCGCCGATCTTGTGCAGGTTTGTGTTGATGCCCACGGCGCGCGCGAGCGTTTCATTCTCCCGGAGCGCCCGGAGCGTCCGGCCGTACGAGGAGTTCACCAGTAAATGGGTGGCCAGAAGACAGATGATCAGCACCACGACAACGAGGTAATAGGTGTTCAGCAGTTTATTGAAGTTAAGGCCAAAGGCTGAACCGATGGATCCTACATCAAGACCGGTCGCGCCGCCGGTGAACTGGCCTCCATTCGTGAGCGCGATGTTCAGTAAGGCGCAGAAGCAGAACGTAATGATGATGTAATGTTGCCCGCTTACCCGTAGGGAGGGTAACCCGACCAGGCCGGCAACAACCGCCGAGACCAAGGCAGAACAAGGCAGCGCCACCCAGAAACCAATTCCGAGCTTTCCCGCCAGGATTCCAGCGGTGTACGCCCCAATCCCCATCAACGCGGCGTGTCCGACGGACATGATGCCGGCCTGGCCGAACTGGAAGCCTAAACCGTACAACGCGACGGCCGTGAATCCGGTGGTGATGGCCAGTGACAAAAACCGGTAACCCGGGTTCATCGACGGGAAACCGACCAGAAATCCGGCGACCACGACTGCGGTGACTATCTCTGCCAGAGTGGACCGCCCGCCATGGTGCGTTTTGCCGGCGCGACGCACCACTTCCGGCCGGTCCGGCGCGGCGTCCTGGGCCGGACCGATCGGTGCGTTCGGCTTCGACGGGCTATCCTTCATCACCCATCTCTCCTTGGGCTCGCGGAATCGATCAAGTTGCTCGGGGGCCCAGTGTCCCGCCAAGAAGCCCCTGGGGACGCACGATGAGAATCACGATCATCACAACCAGCGAGTAGGCGTCGGTCCACTCCGGGTAACCGTACTGCGCGCTTAGACCATCGACCAAGCCCAAAATCAGACCGCCCAGGACCGCACCGCCGACGTTTCCGAGCCCGCCGATGAGAGAAACCGCGAATCCGCGGATGATGACAACGCTTCCCGTAAACGGCGTGATCGGAAACAACGCAATCATGAGTGCGCCCCCTAAGCCCGCCAGGACACTGCCGTAGACGAAGACGCCGGTCACATAACGCCTGACCGGGATGCCCATCAGCGCAGCCGTATCCGGGTCAGCAATACTCGCCTTCAAGGCCATCCCGTAACGGCTGCGCGATATGGCGAGGTAGGTAATGGCGACCACGATGACGGTTATTCCTACAACCACAGCGCGCATGGCGATGATGTCAACCCCTCCTACCATCCAGACGCCGCTGATCGGGTCGGGAATGGTTTTCTGGACTTCGTTGAACAGACGAATGACAACGTGCTGAAGAATCACACTTAAGCCGATCGACATGATGAATCCGTTCATCGGCCGGTCCAAAGTAAACCGGAACAAGCCCCGTTCGGCCGCAAACCCGAGCGCGCCGACCAGAATCATCGCTCCCACCAGCGCCACAAAAAAGTTTAAGCCCGAAACGACCAGAAACCAGGTAACCATCCCGCCGACCATCAGGAATTCGCCGTGCGCAAAATTGACGATCCCGGCCAGGCCAAAGATCAACGTAATCCCAATCCCGATCAAGATGGTGACGCTGGCCACCGAAAGACTGTTAACCAATTGCTGGATGAAGATCTGCATTCCGCAGGCTCAGAGAAACTCGGGCGACGGCGGGGCTTTTGAGGTTAACCGCCCGGATCGCCCGGCGGCGGTGCGGGCGGGGGCTGTTGCACCGCCGTCTTGAATTGATCCGAGGTATCCGGCTGGACCAGGCAGACCTCGGTGGCGAACGTTACCTGGTGGTGGTCGTTGAAACTCAGGGGAACCGGTGATACCACACCCTGGTATTTCATCTTGAGGATGGCATCCACAACCGCGTCCGGGTTATCGAGCGATCCGACCTGTTCCAGCGCCTTGGCGTACATGAAAAAGTAATCGTAGTAGAGCAGTGAGACCGATGACTGCGGTCCTTTGGCGGCGCCCAGGTCAAAATACTGTTTGAAATAGTCCTGCACCGCGGGATAGGGCGACGCGCCCCAGCAAACCGGAACGCAGCTCAGGGTCACCGGTTTATCCGATTTCAACCGGCGCTCCGCATAGATGCCTGGGTCGACTCCGAACAGGAAATAAGCGGGCGCCACATCCAACTTCAGCGCTTGGGGAAAGGCGGTCAACGTGGAGTCCCCGTTGTACCAGAAATGGACGATGTCCGGCTTTAGCCCTTTGATCCGGGTGAGCAACGGGGAAAAATCGGTGGTATCGGGCGGATACTTCACCAGGTCCACTTGTTGTCCGTTTGCCTCCAACGCCTTCACGTAGTGCGAGGACAGGTATTGGCCGGTAGCATCGTTCCCGACGAACACGACCGAATGCTTCGGCGCCTGAGGCAGCAGTGGGGTCAAAAGCGCCAGAACGCCTTTGGCGGTGCTGCCGCTGCGCTGCCATTCCTGAGGCTCCGTCTGGAAAGTGTAGTGGAGCCAGCCTCCCGGCGCCACCGCCTTGTCGTCCAGCACGGCCCCCAGGGAACTATTACCGGAAAACTGGAGAACTTTCGACGCCCCCGTGATCTTTGCCATAGAGATCGAAAAATCATGCGTTTCGGTGCCCCAGATCGCTTTGACCCCGACGTCGTCAACCAGTTCCCGGGCGGCCGCGATCGTCACATTTACGTCAGTGCGATTGTCACGAATGTAGAGATTGATTTTGTAGGTTGCTCCTCCGATTTTGACGCCGCCGGCGTCATTAATTTGCTTCGCCGCGAGCTTGGCCGCGGCGACGATCGTGTTTCCGGCAGAGACGAACGATCCGGATTCGGCCGCGACGACGCCGATCTTCAGTTCCCGATCCTGCGCGAAGACGGCTTGGGCCGCCAGCGCAATAGACGCGCCAACCGCAAGGGCGACGCCCAGCTTCAGCATTTTCATGGGCATTCCTTCAGATGTTTTTGGGGGGGAAATGGCTAAGGTTCCAACGGTATGATCGCGCCGCTGACGTGTCAATCCGGCATGTGGCCGGCGCCCCCGGCGCAACCAGTCGCACCTTCGTCGATCAACAACTCTTTAGGCTCCGCCTTGCCATTTTGCACCAAATGATGGCAGAATGTCATCCCGGAAAGGCTCGCAGGGTGTGCGTCTATCCAACGGTAAAAGCTTCTGCAAGCTGGTTTTGCACAGTGCCGGGTCGTTTGTTTGGCTCGTTTGGATTCCCATTGTTCTGGCGTTAGATCCGCAAGAAATCACCGGCCGCTCTGACGCCGAAGTGGTGGGTTACGTGTACGAGATGACCGGCGACTGGCTGCAAAATGGATCACCACTGAAGCAGGGAGAGGGGGTCTTTGCAGGAGCGAAGATCGCCATCTCACCAGACTCCCTGGCCCAACACCCAAACGACGCTGAAATCATCATCCATCTGGCGAATGGACGGCACGAGGAGCGGTCGGCAAAAAACCCGGGATCTTTAAGCGTGCCGATTCAGCTCGAGCCTCTCGGAACGAGAGAGCCACCTTTCGACAGGGTGATCAAGGCGGTGCAATCACTCTTTGTTAAGCAACCTGAGCGCTACATCCCTACCATGACCCGAGGCCAGCGCAGCCAGCCTCTGCAGGAAACGGTGGTCGCGCTGCAGAATGGCGCCGTCGAACTGACCCCGTTGTTCGAGTCTATCCCAGGGGCAAGATACGTTGTTCGGCTTCGACCGCTGTCGGCGAGCGCGACCTCCCCATCGCCGAGTGCAAGTAAAACCACGATCGATTGGAATCCGGGCGCGAGGTCAGCAGCCTTGGTTCCTGTCGCCGGCCCCGGCCTGTACCGCGTGAGTATCATCCACCCTGACGAGGGGCCGGTCGGCGAGACCTGGCTTTTGGTTTGCAAGCCGGAAAGCTTTCAGGCCGCGGATAACGCCTTCAAAAGCGCTCTTGAGCTTACGCGACAGTGGGGACCGAGCGCTTCTGCAGAGGAGAAGCACGCGGTGCTTCGCGCATACCTGGAGCATCTCGCAAACGAACCGCGGAGGGACTGGACTAGATGAGGTCAGAACTCTGGGAGCGTCTTAAACCGGCAGAACTTCGGAGCCACCTGAAATCGGCAGTCCTTGTGATCGGGTTCTGTACGGCTGTGACCTTCGTTTTTACCCAACTCGGATGGTTCAGCGGCCTCGAGAGCTCGTCGCTCGATTTTTTCCTTAAAACCGGTGAGCCGGTGCCGTCAAAGTACGTCTGGCTGATCGCCATCACCGATGACGATTACGACCATCTTTTTCACGAAAAGAGTCCGCTCGACGCCGATACCCTCGCCAAAATCATCCAGATCGCTGCGGAAGGACAACCTGCTGTGATCGGCGTAGACATTGACACAACTAAATCGACGATCGTGTTTGATCGTAAGGTGATGGCGTCGTCTGCACACTGGCCGCCGATCATCTGGGCGCAGAATGCGGTTCAGAGAGACGGTGTGCTGGAGCCGCAACCGGTCCTTGGCGGCGCGCAGCCTCAACCGCCTGCGGCACTTGCCTTCTTTCCCATTGATGAGAACGACCGGGTAGTCAGACGTTACCGGCGCATGCTTCCGACGGTCGATGGCGAGGAAAGATCGATGCCGTGGGCGTTGGTTAAAACGTTTTGCACCGTCCCTTCCGGAACTGGCCATCCCGCCGTCTGCCGCCGCATCGACGATCCAGACAGCGAACACCAGGAATCACCGCTGATCCTCACCTTCTCGGCGGGTCACCATCCTAACACGCGCCGGATCGAAGCGACCGAATTACTGGCTCAGGAGAATAGTGACGGCTGGAAGGAGAATTCCCCAATCAAGGGGCAGATCGTCATCGTCGGCGGCGTTTTCAGCAAGTCGGCGGATTGGTATACTACGCCGTTCGGCCCATTGCCGGGCGCCGAGTTGATTGCCCAGGCGGTTGAGGCCGAACTGCAGGAAAGAACGATCAAGCCTGCGGCTGAGACATTCATGCTCGCAGTCGACGTCGTTTGCGGGTTTCTTCTGGTTATCTGGCAGTTTTATCGGCCGCACCGGCTCCATTTTGCGCTTCGAATGCTTGCAGTCCCGGTATTGGCGGTGCTGGCGAGCTACCTGGTTTTTTTCTCCCATGCTCACTGGATCAACTTCGTTCCTGTCCTTGCCGGCGTGGTCATCCATGAGGTTTATGAAAATCGGCACAAACACAAGCCGGACGATAAGGTGATCGCCGGTCCGGCCATAACAAAGGAATAGCCAAAAACGTGTCCTCCATCCGGCCGAGTTCGAAGGCCCTCGTCACCTTACTTGCGTTGTGCCTTTTGGACCTGAGATGCCTCCAAGCTCAGCAGCCTGAGGTTGACCTGAGAACCCCGTCAGGTTTCGAAGCAGCCCTATCCGGCATTCATAAACTTGAGGATCGGCGAAAGCTGGATGAAGCCCTGCTTACAAGCGCGCGTTTCGAGGCTGCCGTCGAGCAGTTGTACGGCGGTGCATCGCCCCTCACCGCCGTTGCCAAGCGCGAATTCGCTGAAGCCTACATGTTACATTCGGATTTCGGTCATCCGGTGACGCTCCTGCAAGAGGCGCTACGGATTTTTGATTCGTATGCCGCGCCTGGGCAGTTTCAGGCGGCACGAACAAAGGTGGACCTGGGCGTATGCAACGCAATGATCGGGCAACTCGCTGAAGCGGAACGCCTCGACCTCGAGGCGTTAAACTACTTCAACCGGACCGGTCACGTCGACGAAGCCTCAACCGTCCGGGCCAACCTCGCACGACTGTTCGCTCGTCAAGGTAAAATCGAGGATGCGATCTCCCTGAACCGGCAGGAGCTTGCCGCGCGGCGTGAAAAATACCGGCGCGATGACCCTGGTGTTTTAACGATTCTTTATGAGCTCGGCGTCGATTACCTGACGTTAAAAGACATGCCGAAAGCTGAATCGCTTCTCCGTGAAGTGCTTGCGGCGGAAGATAAACGCAGCGGACACCGCGAGTCGAATCCGCTGGTACTGCGTACGCTCGGCTACGTATTGGTCGAAGAGGGCAAGTTCAGCGAGGCCGAGGTGCTGCTTCGTCGCGCGATGGACCGCGACGTCCGAAGGGTCGGCAGCCCCTCACACGAGGCGTTCTACCTTTCGATGCTATACGCGCATACCGGCCGCTGGGAGGAAGCAACCCGGCTGATAGACGGTCGCGTTCGTTACCCGGCGCTCCGCGCCGGCCTTAGTTGCCTGTCCGAGTCTGAACAACTCTCATACCTTCAGGATTACATGATCGAGGTCCAGACCGCGCTCTCGTTCGGTTTGGCGCAGCCGAATGACCCTAAGATCGTAACGGCCTCTGCGCAGTGGCTGCTCGCGAGTAAGGGGTTAGCTCACGAAGCCCTCGCGGAACGAACCTTGCTCGCACGCGACAGCGCGGATCCACAGGTTGTACAGATTGCCGGCGAGTTGCAGAGCGTCCGAACGCGCCTTGCTTTGTTGGCAAACACCGTGGTGACCGCGCCGGATGCCCCTGCATCCAAGGACCAGCTTGAACAACTCCTCCAGCGAGAGGCTGAGCTTTCACGCCAACTCGGGCAGGCCGAGCATCGTCCGCCCTCCGCGGGACGCGGTGTTGAACTCGCGGACGTGCGCGCCGGCATTCCGGCGGGCGGGATCCTGCTGGAATTTGCCAGGATCAATGCGGAAGACCTGAGTGATCATGGCGGCCCGAACGGAGCGAAGGGCATAAGCCGTTACGGCGTCTGGATCATTCCGCCCGGCGATCAGACAGCCATTCAACTGGTGGATCTCGGCGACGCGAACACCATCGATGCCGAGATCGAGAAGGTGCGCAGGATCTTCAATAGCTTCGACCTTTCCATTGATCAAGACGAGGAACGCGACCTCGAGCAGGAATTCAAAGACGCCGCGGCGCCCCTCACCAACCTCATCCTTAAACCGCTGGAGGATCGGGTTGGCGATGTTAAACGGTGGATTCTAAGCCCCGATGGTCAACTCTGGCTGGTTCCCTGGGCAGCCCTCTGTACAACCGATGGGCGGAGCCTGGTGGAAAGCCACACGGTGAGTTACGTCATCAGCGGCCGTGACTTGCTCGTTCACGGTCGTCCGGTTCAGGATACGACGCCTCCGGTGATTATGGCAGATCCCAATTACAACCTGCCCCCGGATGAAGCGGCGAGCAAAACCCGCAAGCTGATCGGTGAGTTAAAGACGGACACGGGACTGGCGGATCTATCTCCTCCCGAAGTCGCGGACGCGCGCACCAGAGTAAGACGGCTTATTCCCAGTCAAGCCGCAAGGCCTCTTCCGCACACGCGTGAGGAGGCGATGGCAATTCTTCCGTTTCTGGAGGCTTACGCCAAGGCGAAACCGCGCCTGTTCATGGGCGACGACGCGCTGGAAGGCGTTTTCAAGAGCATCCGCCGTCCGCGGGACGTGGTCTTCAGCACTCACGGCCAGTTCATCACCACAAAGGAGCTGGGCTTTGATGATTCTCACCTCAAACCTGGAACCGGGTTCCTCCTGGAGAACCCTCTTCTACGCTGCCGCCTGCTGCTTGCCGGATGCAATCAACGAACTGCCGGGAGCGATGATGCCGATGACGGCATCCTGACGGGTATGAAGATCGTCGGCTGCGACTTGCGCGGCACCGATCTCGTCGTGTTGAGCGCATGCCAAACGGCACTCGGCGATGTTTATGCCGGCATGAGCGCGGCCGGATTGCGGCAAGCGTTCCAACTCGCAGGCGCGCAGACGGTGGTGGCCTCGCTTTGGTCTGTCCCCGACGTAGAGACCGCTGCCCTTATGAAGGGCTTTTTCAAGAATCTCGCGGCAGGAGATGCGAAAGCTGACGCCCTCGCCGATGCGCAACGCGACCTCATCAAGACCCGCCGCGCGGCCCGGAAAGGAGCGGCGCATCCTTATTTCTGGGCGGCGTTTACCCTGACTGGTGCCCCGTAGCGCCGGCTGAGCCCAGTACCCGGCAAGCCTGCATCGACCAGAAACAACCAATCACCTAATGACGAACGGCGGGACGCGCATCGGCTGTACGAAGGGTTGTTTCACACCGTTTCGAGGGCCATGGAGATAAAAGTTTTTGTCTTCCTGCCCAGGTGCCCTGCCGGCTTTACACCTATCAAACCGTATAAACAGTTTAGGCCCAACGGGCCGGGAGACTTAGCCCAGGGGAATGTCGGCTCAGGGGGTGCCGGCGCGGGAGGATGCTCCGTACTTTGGTTGAATTGGTCTTAGGCCCAACGGGCCGGGAGAACATAGCCCAGGGCTTTACCCCCTGGGTAACCGTCAAATCTCGATCGAGCCCTCCTAAGGCGTCACGGCCGTACGCCCATCCTGACAAACGCCCGCCCCGCCGGGTTGGATTTGCTGAAGGGGCGGCAGAACTCGTAAGCAACGCCTTCTGCCGCCCCTTCAGGGCTCGATCGGGGGGAGGGGTGCGTTCCCAGGGTGGAACCCTGGGCTATGTTCTCCCGGCCCGTTGGGCCTAAGACAACATTTTCGCTCGATGGTCATCGAAAGGGTATGATTGAGACTTGATCGACACGATCAGAATCATTTTCCCTGGATTGTTCGATGATTACATTTGTTAAAGCTCAATAAATGCCCCTTTCAGGGACTGAAGTCCCTGCCTAACATCAGCCGTCCCTCCGGGACGAAGACCACGCCCGGCCTGCCGCCCCTTCAGGGCGCGATCGTGAATTGACGGTTACCCAGGGGGTAAAGCCCTGGGCTATGTTCTACCGGCCCGTTGGGCCTAAACCGTTTATACGGTCTAATAGGTGTAAAGCCGGCAGGGCGCCTGTAAGGAAGACAAATTTTTTTTTAATCTCCATGGCTCTCGAAATGGTATAACAACACCCATCGATTCGATTTCACGCTGCGGACGGAATCCGGTTCAGCCGCTGGCTCCGGCGCGGAACAACGCTTGAGCCGCGCCGGGTTCCAGGGCTAATCATCGCTGCTGAACCGGTAGACCGTGGCGGCGTGAAATTTCTCTTCAGGGCGGAGGGTCGTGGAAGGGAAATTCGGGTGATTCGGAGAATCGGGAAAATGCTGAGGTTCCAAGCAGATCCCGGAAAACGCGGGGTACGACTGGCCCTGCTTGCCTCGTCTGAGGTTCAGGTAGTTTCCGGTGTAGAGCTGAAGCCCCGGTTGATCGGTCAGCACGGTCATCGTTCGCCCGCTTTTGGGATCCAGTAATGTCGCAGCAACTCGCCTGTCTCCAGTCCGCTCACCATCCAGGACGTAATTCTCGTTGTACCGAACAAAGTTTGCGTTCGGTTCTTTGATCCCCATCCGCGAGCCGATCGCCACCGGACAGCGGAAATCCACCACCGTGGCCGCCACCGGGCGAACTTCTCCGGTCGGAACCTGCAGAAAGTCCAGTGGCGTGTAGGAGCTGGCGTGTACCTGGAGCACGTGGTCGAGGATTGTGCCGCTGTCGCTTCCTGCGAGGTTGAAGTACGAATGGTTCGTCAGGTTCACGATGGTAGGGCGGTCCGTAACTGCCTCGTACGAAATCTCGAATTCCACCCCGGTCCCGAGCGAAAAAGCAGCCGTTACATCGAGCGAACCGGGATAGCCTTGATCACCATCCCGGCTGTGGAGCTCGAAGCTTATCTCCGGTCTACCAGGCTCAGACGTTCCTACCCGCCAAAGCCGCTTGTCGAATCCGCTGCTGCCGCCATGGAGCGAATGGGGGCCATCGTTGATTGAAAGGCAGTACGACCGGCCGTCCAGAACGAAACGTCCTTGGGCAATTCGGTTTGCGAATCGGCCGATGGTCGCCCCCAGGTAGTGCCCGTCGGTCAGGTAATCCGATACTTGGTCGAAGCCAAGGACGACGTCGACCTGGTCCCCGTTTCGGTTCGGCACTCGCAGGCTGACAATCCTGGCCCCGTAGTCGGTTACGCTCAGGGTAATGCCGGCGCTGTTCCGCAACGTAAACAGTTGCGTCTGTTCGCCCGCGAGGGTTTGCCCGAAGGGCTGAATGGTGATCCCAGGCATCTAGCAAAGATAATGGGCAAGCCGCGCAAGCGCCACGGCCGTCCCGGCGTACACCGGCGCCATCAATCCCGGGCCGCGCGGTTACGCAGTTGGTCAACGAGGACTGCAATCAGCAAGATGGCGCCGCGAACCAGGTACTGGTAAAACGCAGAAACGTTCAAAAGATTCATCACATTTTCCGCAGTCCCCATGATGAGCACCCCGATGGCCACGCCCGAAATCGTGGCACGGCCACCCATCAGCGAAACGCCACCCAGGACGCACGCTGAGATCACATTAAGCTCGAACCCTTGCGCGGCATTCGGCTGGCCGCTGGTAATCCGGGAAGCCAGGATGACGCCGGCCAGGGCGGCCACGGCACCCTGGATGGCAAAAATCAGGACCCGAGTGCGTTCGACGTTAATCCCGGCAAGGCGGGAAGCTTCCGGGTTTCCCCCAATGGCCAGGGTGTTACGGCCGTACACCGTCTTATTCAGCAGGATGCCGAACACGATGAAGCAAATCAGGGTCGTCCAGATAGGCATCGAGATCCCGAGGAAGGTAGTTCCCGCCAGGTAGATAAACGCCTCGTTGCTGACCCCCACGGCCTGGCCCCCGGACGAAATAAACGCCAGCCCGCGCACGATCTCCATCGTGGCCAGGGTCGTTATAAGCGCATTGATCCGGAGGTAGGCGATGATCGACCCGTTGATGAACCCGATCAATGCGCCTGCCAGGATGGACGCGGCGACGCTGATCACCACGTTATCCGTCGCGTTGAGTATCATCGCGCAGAGGACGCCGGCGAACGCAACCGTCGAGCCAACCGAGAGGTCGAAATCGCGTGACGCGAGACAGAACATCATCGTGCAGGCCACCATCCCGATTTGTGAGACGGATAGCGCCAGGCCTAGCAGGTTTTCAATCGAGAGAAAGTGGGGCACCGCGATTGAAAGCACGAAAAAGAGCAGCGCGAAGATGAGCACCAGGCTGAACTCATCCATCAACTGGAGAAATTGGCGGTATCGAGGGCTTTGTGCCGCCGGTTCCGCGGGGTAGGGTGCGCTGGTTTTTTCGTCCGTGGTCACCTTCATTTTATTTTCTCCTCTTGGGGAAGGGCTAAGGCCAAAACGCGCTCTTCATTGGCCTCCGGCCGGGACAACTCGCCCGACACGCGCCCCTCGCGCATCACCATGATTCGGTCGGCGATCCCGAGAACCTCCGGCAACTCGCTGGAAACCACGATGACCGAGCAGCCATGGTCAGCAAGTTGGTACAGGATTTGGTAGATTTCGTTCTTTGCCCCCACGTCGATCCCGCGGGTTGGTTCATCCATGATCACTACCTTCACCGCGGATTCCGCCAGCCAGCGGCCCAGGATCGCCTTTTGCTGGTTGCCGCCCGATAAATAACGTATCAACTGGCGACGGCCGGGCGTCCTGATCCGAAGCCTTTTAATGAATGCGTCGGCGGTCTGAGCCTCACGTTTGTCGTTTACGAAAATGCCCCACCGCAGGTAGCCGCGGCGGCAGCTGATGTTGATGTTTTCGGACACCGACCGGATGGGGATGACGCCTTCCTCCTTGCGATCTTCCGGACAAAGCACGATGCCGTTACGAATGGCGTCGGACGGCCGCCGGATTCGCAATGGTTTGCCATCCAATCTGAGTTGTCCCCCCTGCGCCTTGTCCGCCCCGTAAATCAACCGCATCAGCTCACTGCGGCCGGCCCCGACCAGGCCAAAAAAGCCCAGAATTTCGCCGCGACGAACCGTAAAGCTGGCCGGTTGCTTCAGCTTCGGTCCCATGAGCGCCTGCACCTGCAGCCGCGGCTCTCCCAAAGGCCGGGGCCGGTAATCGTAAATATCCTTGATTTCGCGACCGACCATCTGGCTGACGAGCAGTTCGCGCGTCAGCCCGGACATGCTGCGATGCGAAACCACCGTCTGGCCGTCGCGGAGGATGGTGCAGGCGTCGCACAGCTCAAAAATCTCGTCCAGCCGGTGCGAAACATAGATGAGGACCTTTCCTTGGGCTTGCAAGTCCTTTACCAGCCGGAACAAAATCCTGGTTTCACGATGGGAAAGGCTGCTGGTCGGTTCATCAAGCGCGATGACCTTGGCGTCTCTCAGCAACGCCTTGCAGATCTCCACCATCTGCCGCTGGGCGACCGACAGGCGCGCCAATTTAACGCTCGGGTTTAACGTCACCCCCATCGCTCGGAGCCGGGTGCGCACGAACTCCATCGCGGCGCGCGCACGGACAAAACCCAAACGGTTGGGTAAATGGCCAAGGAGCAGGTTTTCCGCCACGCTCAGGTGCGGAACGTACTGCAATTCCTGATGAATGATCGCGATGCCCGCCGCAATGGAATCGGCCGCCCTGGTAAAATGCCGGGGCTGATCGCCGATGCGCAACTCTCCCTCGTTCGGCTGGTATTCGCCCCCCAGGATTTTGAGGAGCGTTGACTTGCCGGCGCCGTTTTCTCCCAGCAGCCCGTGCACTGAGCCGGCATCGGCGGCAAAGCTAACCCGGTTAAGGGCTTTCACTCCCGGAAACAGCTTGGTGATATCCTTGAACTGAAGGTAGGCAGGCATCGTCTGGATCGGTGAATGACTGGCCTGAGGCGGGCGGATGGTTGCCTCGGACGGGCGTGCCGGCTAAGGAAAAGCCGAGCGCCGCCTCGTCCCCGTCCCGGTACGCCTCTATCTGCCTGCGGTGACTCAAACCCCGAATTCGGCGCGAACGGCTTTCTGATTTTCGCGGGTCATAAGCTTGCCTTCCGTCAAGGTGAGCTTCGGGGGTTCTTGGTTGTTGGTGATCCAGTTGTACATCTCAAGCGCCGTTTCGTAGCCGTGACGCTTGGGACTGATCAGTACCGTGCCAAAAAAGCCGGTCATCTCGGGTTTGTTGAATTCATTGATGGCTGAGGCCGCGCCCCCAATCCCCACGCCGATCATGCTGTCGGCTTTAAAACCGCGGCCCTCAGCGGCGCGCACTGCCCCCAGCACCGCCTCATCATTGAGGCCGAAGGCCACCCATTTTTTAAACTTTGGATTTTTGACGATCGCAATATTCGCTGCATTGAAGGCGTTCTCGGTATCAGTCCTTGCCTGGGGGGCGTCGATGATGTTTGCCTGGGGAAAACCCGCCGCCAGAAGGGTTTCGGTGGCGCCGGAGGTGCGGTCATGCGCCGTTGGGAGCTGCTCGTAAGTGACGCGAATCGCGCCGACCTCGTCCATGTTCCAGCCCCGCTTTTTCATCTCGTCGGCAATCGCCCGGCCGACCTGCTTACCGATGTTGTACGCCGAGATTCCCATGTGCGGAACGCTCTCGATCGGGTTACCCTTGCCGTCCACCAGCCGGTCGTCGACCGTCATTAATTTAAGGTGGTCAACTTTTGATTTGGCCACGATGCCGGGGCCCAGCTTCACGTCGGGCGGACAGATGACGAATCCCTGCGCTTTTTGGGACGCGAGGCTGTCGATGGCGGTCATGACCTTCTCCCCATCAACGGCACCGATCTTGACCACGGTGAACCCCTTTTCCTTGGCGGCCGTATCCGCCCAGCGCCATTCATCCTGGAACCACGGTTCCTCCGGCTGTTTCACGACAAATCCGATCTTGACGTCTTCAGCCTTCAGCGGGCTGACCAACAGCAGGGTAAGTGCCCCGGTGACGACTGCATTGATAAAACGCGTTCTATTATTCTCTGCTTTCATGACGAGTGTTAGCTTAAAGATTCCTGATCGTTCAGGGGGGACGGTAGAGAGGGATGGTTGGCAGGGTAGATTACACGGCATCGTGGCGTCCGGTCGATAAGAACCCGTCGTCCGATGCATGCTGCTCCGGGGTGCGTTCGGACGCTTCGCGGAGTTCTTGCAGTTGTTCGCCGGCGCCGAGATGCGAGCGGTCCCGTTGGAGAACCTGTTTGAAAGAGGCGATTGCCGAATCAAGGTCTCCTAACCCGCGTTGGGCCAAACCAAGGAGGAAAACGGCCTCAGTCTGCTTTCTCGCTTGCAGGTCTTCATCAAACACCAACATCAGCGGCAACGAAGTTGTAAAATAATCGATCGCTGCCGGTTCCGCCTGCATGTTTCGGGCGTGAGTTGCGAGGCTCTCGAAGAGGGCCTTGGCTTGTTCCGGACGCCCAAGCTCGGCCAGTGAACGGCCGCGGTAAAAGGTAAGCGGCGAATGTTCGGTGACGCTCATCTCCAGAAAGTCACCCGTCTCAGTCGCGCTCATCTCGAAGTGCGCCCGGGCCTTTTCGGGTTCGTGCAGCGCTCGGCAGGCGCGGCCTTTCCAGTAATTCACGTCGGCTTTCGCCTGCAAATAATGGTACGCCTCGCCAAGCGCCGGCGGCGGGTCGTACGCACTTTCGAAATGCGTGAGCGCCTGATGGGCCAGGCCGTGGTGGAGGGCTTTGCGCCCAAGTTTGATCCGGCTCGCGGTGTACTGCCGGAGCACCTGGCCTTCACCGCCTTCCCACGGGTGAAAACGGCGCCCCTCGATCAATTGAAGGGCCTGCTCCGGCCGGTCAAGCAGGTTAAGCAGCGCAGCGACTTCGGTACTTAAATCGTCCCGCCGGGTGACCAGGTCCATACGCGCCAAGAGGAACTCCAACCGCTCGTCCGGCGGGTCGTTCAGCTTCTTTCGAAGTTGATCGTACTCGAACAAGACCCGTGCATCGGCCGGATCGCACGCAAACGCCTTTGCGTACATCTCGCGCGCCGCCTGACCGTCCCTGCGCACGTTCCAGTAGGCGATCCCGAGGTTGCGAAGCACCGTCGGGCAGGCAGGGTCAGCGTTCCGGGCTCTTTCCCAGGCGGCGATGGCGTCCTCGTGTCGTCTGGCGTCAAAGAGGAAATTGCCGAGAGCAAAGCCGGCGTTGCGTGCAGACCCGTTCTGTTTCAAGGCCCATTCCAGGACGACCGCCTCCTGAAGGCGCGAGGGGAAGAGGTATTCGGGCGAGCTCTGCTGAGCCTCCGCCAGTGCCTTTCGAGACGGTTGTTCCTGGCCCAGACGCTCCCAAAGCCAGGCTGCCACGAATTGGGTGAGCGCGGGTACCTTCGCCAGAGGGTTTGGCGTCGCCGTTGGCGCCGCGGGCGTTTTGTCATGAAGCGCCAGGAGGTCCAGCGCCTCCCGGTAGAATCCCCCGTCCGCATAGTCAAAGGCCAGGTCCAGAAAGATCTGCGCGTCGTTGCGGCAGCCCCCAATAAAATCGTCAAAGCCACCCGACCACCGCGCCATCTCATACCGGGCCCACTGGTCGAGGGGATCACGCGCGAGTAATTCGGAAAGTTCCCGTTGCGCCAGGCCGGGTTCTCCTTTTTGCCGGTGCACCAAGGCGCACAGGATGACGGCGTGGTTGTGGTCCCGGTTGGTGATCAAGGTCAGATCCAGGTGATGCAGGGCCTCCTCAAACTTTCCGGCGCGACAATCCAAAAGGGCCAGCCGGTAGTATGCCGGCGAGCGCCACGCGTAATCCCAAGTGGCTTTATAAAAGGCTTCGTACGCTTTCTCGTCGTCGCCCAGGAACTGCCGGGCCAGGCCGGAGTAGTAGAATGCCTCTCCGGTGATCGGGTTGGGATGCCGCTCGGTCAGACGGGCGTTTGCGCGGTCAAAATGCTCGCTGGCCTCGGCGAACTGGGCCCTTTGCAGGCAGCGCCGTCCGAGGGCGATCCGGCTGCGGGCGTCGCAGGCATCCCGCTTTAGCGCCTCGGTCCAATAAGCCTCCGGGTCACGGGTCGGGTGCCGGTATTGCTCCAGGTGTTCGCCGATCAGGAACAGCCCTTCATTGGTTGCCACCTCGGCAGGAAGAGGCGGGGCCGTTGCGGGGGAGGGAATTTGGACGTTCGAACGGTTCGGCTCCGGACGGTAGGTCAGAACAGCCTTGCCCTGGTGATCCTCGATCGTAAGGCAAAGCGCGGCCGGGTCCTCGCCGCGAAGGCGCCATTCGGCGTTCTGCCACGGCTTTCCCGGTTCAATGTCCGCCGTGAGATCAAGCAAGGGCCGGTCATTTTCAAGGAGCCTAAGCCGGGCGTTTCGGAGCGGTGCTGAGACGGCCACCGCCGCCTGGATGCGGCGGCCGGATAAAACCTGAAGACGAATCGCTGCACACGCGTTCGCGCACTGCACCGGTCCGGTCTGCTGGATCGGCCACCAGTACTGCGAGAAGGTTTTTGTTTCGTACGGGTACAAGTACGTAAAATCCGGTTGGTTTTCGGTGTAGACGCCGGCCATCAATTCCACATAGGGACCGGCATCATCCGAGAGTTCCCGATCCCAAGCCCAACCAAACGCGTGGTTGCCCCAGGTCCACTGTTTCTTGCCGGGCGAAACGTGACGATTAGCCACATGCACAAAGCCGCCCTCGGCCCGGTAATCGTACCCGCCGAAAAAGCCGTAGCGGGTGTGGACGACCATGTAGCTCGTGGGCACCGGTATGTTTTTGTACCAGGTTAAATCATTGGCTCCCGGACGCTCAGCGTATCGTACCCCGTAGTAGGCGTTTTCAGCGACCGGGAACGAACTCATCGAACGCTTGGCGTGATCTGCGACGTAGCGCACGTCGGGCGGGAAGAAGCTTTGGTATTGATCGTGAACCCGGGCGGCAACGTTGGCCCACCACAAAAAGGTCCGGGTGACGGCGGTGCGGTTAAATAGGCGCACCCGCAATTCGATCAGCGCAGAGCCCGGCCGGATGCGAACGCCGTGCATCCCTTTTAACCGCGTCATGGGGTCGTGCTCCGACATCCACACCGTACAAGCGCCGTCCGCTTCGCGTTCGAGCTCAACGTCGGCAGGCATGAACGTGCCGGGGCGGTGGTGTTGGGGCCAATTGAACTCGACGCCCCCGGAAATCCAGGGACCGGCAAGGCCCACCAGGGCGGGCTTGATAACGTCTTGCCGGTAAAAGAAGTCGTAGTCGTGATTCGTTTTATCTTGCGCGACGTGGATGCGTCCCCCGATCTCAGGAAGCATCATCAACCGAAGGTAATCGTTTTCCAGGAAGGCGGCGCGATAGGTGACCGGCTGCGGGCGGTCCTGAACCTTGTCAATGAAAGGGATGGGATAAACCTTGCCGCTTGACCCTTGGTAAACCCTTTTTTCAAAAAACAGCGGGTGGATCTCAGGCCGGCCGGCGGCGTAGGTCGGAATGGTAACGGTCGAGAGCGTCGCGGTTACTGGCGTCGCTGCACCGTGTGGTCCTGAGGGGTTTTGCATCCGTACGACGGTGGTGAGTTTATTTGAAAGCTTGGCCTCCACAACCGGACCAGCCGATCGCCTTGACGCCTGCGACGCATGCGGTCCTTATGCGGATCCGATGGGGGGCATTCATTGATCCTTATGATGGGTCGGCTCAGCCTTTTCGTCCATGGACAGCCGGCCCAAAAAAGTGACCTGGATGAGATTTTCCTGACAGGGACAGGTCCGCGTCGCTTCGAAAAAGCCGCGCATCACCGTTTGTACTGCCGCTCGGGGATTTGCCGGTCGTGAGGTGACTCAGGCGCATCCGCGGCAGCGTGACCCCGTCATAAACCTCATCGGCGTCCGATGCCGCGGAGGCACCGGACCTGGCGGTGCTCGAACGAGGCGCGCTATCTCTGCTACCATTCAGACCGTTATTTCGGTAAAATGCCGGCCCAGGGAGCGCCAGCGCCGGAGGATGCTCCGTAGCTGGTTGAATCGGTCTTAGGCCCAACGGGCCCGGCAGACGGCTTGATGGCCTGAAAGGCCAAAGGAACATAGCCCAGGGTGAATCCCTGAGCTTTACCCACATTTTTTGAGGGCAGCGCGGGGACAGCCGTGACCGTCTTACGGCCCGAAGGGCCAAGAGAACTTAGCCCAGGGTTTACCCTGGGTAACCGTAAAATCACGATCGAGCCCTGAAGGGGCGGCAGAAGGCGTCGCTCGCGGGTTCTGCCGCCCCTTCAGCAAATCCAACCCGGCGGGCGGGCGTTTGTTAGGGAGGGCGTACAGGCGTGACGCCTTAGGAGGGCTCGATCGTGGGGAGGGGTGCGTTCCCAGGGTAAACCCCACGGCCATTTAGTTAAGGGCCGCTGGATGGGGGCGCTTTCGTCCCGAAGGGACGGCTGAGGTTAGCCAGGGACTTCAGTCCCTGGACGGGGCATTTAAGAGCGATCGCGTCCTGTAGGGACGCCTGAAACGCTGGCCCGGCGGGTGCCGCCTCCCAAACGGCCAGCCAAACCCGGCGCGATCCTCGGCGACGAACACCCGAACGGCGCCCCACCTTTGACGCCCGCCTGTGGCCCGGGGCACGCCTTCAGGCGTCCCGAGGGGACGCAACCCCCGGGGGGACGCCCGCACACAGGCACAGGCACTAAAGCTACCTGCCTAACCTCAGCCGTCCCTGCGGGACGAAAGCGCCCCGCTCCACCGGCGCTTAACTAAATGGCCGTGGAGTAAACCCTGGGCTAGGTTCTGCCGGCCCGTTGGGCCTAAGCGGGCGTGTGAGATGCCAGCAAAATTCACTTCGCCGCCGCCGGTTTTCACGCGCCATCTAAGGCCGTTTATACGGAATAATAGGTAGAAATCCGGCGAAGCATCCGGAAAGGAAGACAACATTTTGGCCTTCGCCGGGGATCGTAGATCGTAAATGGACCGAAGGACCCAGTGCGGCGCGCGCCTCCCGCCGGCATCCCCAGCCGTCGGAACGAGACGGCCCATGGAAGAATGCCGGCCGCGAGTCAGCCGCGGAGGCTCGAAAGGTCCATCAGGCGGGCAGTGGTACCCCGGCATGCAGTTAACGCCCGAGCCGAAAGCAGCTTAGCCCCCGATTTGTTCCACTCTCCCATCAGATCTGGTGGCTTGGGACTCAAGAGCCATCCTTTGTGAGGCAAAATGGGGCCAAACTCGGCCTGGCGGGCCACGGCGGCGACAAGCAAAACGGCGCGACGCTTCGTCCACTCATTAAGGGCCACATTCCACCAATAAAGGGCACCACCTGCTGCCCTTTATCACTGGACTCCTCTCGAGAACCGCACGCTAGGCCGTCCACTCATAAAGGGCCTCGCGACAGTGGCGCTATCACCACGTAGAGATCAAGCAAACGTTTGCACCGGCTTTTTCCGCTTATGCGTCCAACTTTCCTGTAGAAAGATGTTGCAAGCTGCAACCCTAGTTGTCATATTCACCGCGTTACTCGTACTTCTTTCCATGATTGTGAGGGAAGGCCTCCCTATTCTCGGTGAGGAGTTTGGATGACCACATTCCGCCTGAAAGTCCATCTGATTCCAGACCGGGGTTTTCGCAGTCAGTGCTTTTTAGGGCATCGATCACCGCGCGCATTTTCACAAGCCAACGAGGGAGCTACCCTCCCATTCCAAGCGACTCAAGCATTAAGCGGTAACATGACGAGGGTTGATAGAAAAAACCGATGAATATAAACGAACAAAACACCGTTGAGGAGCTTCAAACGGTCTTGAAAAGCCAGCAAGCAGCGCTGGAAGAATACACAAGGTGGGAAGCCCAACAGCTGAACGCCATTAAAGAGGCAATCCAGAAGCTATCTGAAGCACAGGCAGCCCTTCAAACTGTGCCTCGACGCATGAGCCACGCGCCGCCTGCGTGGGTTGTGAATCCGAATTGCCTTCATGGACTGTAGGGGACGCGCTTGAGTGAGATAAGCGCCATATGGGTCGACCCTGATCGGGAATACCTGGTTACGCCACCCCTACCCGAAGGTGTTTCGCCGAGAGATGTTGTGGCGAGGTCGGTTCGATTTTTTCAGGCCTTACCGCAAGGCTGGCGTTTTATTAAGACTTAACTGATAGGATTACATTCGGTTAGTTGAGGAAAAGCCTAGTAAAAAGCGATATTAGGCGACACTATGCTTTAATGATTCTATTTGTTAAACCTCAGCGCACTTGTTTCTGTTGAAAGACCACGACCTGCGGAAAATCGTGACTGGTAAGTAGCTCAACACGACGGACTCACTCTCGAGCAGGATCGCGAAATTAAGGGTTTTTCAGCAGAACCCGACTTTGAACTCGGATTGCTCCCCTGTGGTCCCCGTCTAGACTGATCATTATGAATGCTTTTCCCACCAAGCTCACCCGCGAAACAAGGGTGCGTCTCTCGGCGATGATGTTTCTCCAGTTCTTCATCTGGGGTGCCTGGTTTGTCACCCTGTCCACCTATTTAGGGCAAGGTTTAAAGCTTCAGGGAGACTTCATAGGCCGCGCCTACAGCACGATGCCCTGGGGCGCAATCGTCGCGCCTTTCCTCGTGGGCATGATCGCCGACCGTTTATTCCCCGCCGAGAAGGTGTTAGGCATCCTGCATTTGCTTGGGGCCGCAGCCCTGTATGCCGCCTCGAGCGTCGCGGAACCGGCAGCACTCTTTTGGATATTGCTCGTCTACGCACTATGTTATAACCCGACACTGGCGTTAGTAAATGCCGTTTGCTTCGACCAGCTTGACGACCCCGAAAAGCAATTTCCAGGCATCCGTGTTTTCGGCACGCTTGGATGGATCGTCGCGGGTCTGGGGATTGGCCTTATGAAGGTGGAGGCCACGTCCGTTCCGATGAAGGTTGCGGCCGGTTGCTCAGTGTTGGCGGGGTTGCTCGCCTTTGCTTTGCCCCACACGCCGCCGAAGTTGCTGGGCCAAAAGGTCACGATCAAAGAGGTGCTGGGACTGGACGCGCTCAGGCTGATGCGCGAACGGTCGTTCGCCGTTTTTGTCATCTGCTCGCTGTTGATCTGTATCCCGCTAGCGTTCTACTACAACTTCGCCAACCTGTTCCTGAATGAGAGAGGTGTCGCCAACGCTGCTGGCAAAATGACCATGGGCCAGATCTCCGAGTTGTTCTTCATGCTGGTCATGCCGTTCTTTTTCGTGCGACTCGGCATCAAGAAGGTGCTGTTTTTGGGCATGCTGGCGTGGTTTGTGCGCTACTTGCTGTTTGCTTTCGGCAACCCGCAAGGACTCGTCTTCATGTACTACGCCGGCATCCTCATGCAGGGTATATGTTTCGCTTTCTTCTTTGTAACGGGCCAAGTTTATGTCAATAACACCGCGCCCAGCACGATTAGAGCCAGCGCACAAGGCTTCCTCGCACTGATCACTTACGGCGTCGGCATGCTGATCGGTGCCGAGATCTCCGGCCGTGTCGTCCAACATTATCAAATGCTCGCTGCGCAAGGCGCGGTGGACAATCTGTGGAAAGCGGTGTGGCTGGTCCCGGCCGGAATGGCGGGTGCGGTCATCGTGGTTTTCGCTATCCTGTTCAAGGACCGGCCTACACGAACCAGCGCGGACAGAGTCGAGAAAGGGATTGTGGAAAGTGAAATGGGGACCGGCGCGATCCAGCCGTGAGAGATCCAGGCCGAGTCCCCCCCTCTATCGCCACATTCAACAACTCCTCGTGGGGAGAGTGGAAAAAACCGGGGGCTAAGCTGCTTTCGGCTCGGGCGTTAACTGCATGCCGGGGTACCACTGCGACAGCGTGGCGCGCCAATCCCCGTTCAACACTTGGGCTCGGATTTGCAGGGTTCGAATCAGGCGGCTGAGGATCCGCAATTAGTACTAGGCCCAACGGGCCGAGGGAACATAGCCCAGGGTTTTATCCGGCTGCCATTTGGTTAAGGGCGAGGAGGATGCTTTCGTCCCGCAGGGACGGCTGATGTTAGGCAGGTGTGTGAGATGCCCGGGAAAATTCACCCCGTTGCCGCCGGTTTTCACACACCCTCTTACACCATTTGGACAGTTATCCTGGTGGAATTTCTCCCGGGTTTCAGCCCCGAAGGGACGCGAGAACATAGCCCAGGGTTTACCCTGGGTAACCGTCAAATCGCGATCGAGCCCTGAAGGGGCGGTAGAAGGCGTCGCTCATGGATTCTGCCGCCCCTTCAGGGCTCGATCGGGGGGAGGGGTGCGTTCCCAGGGTAAACCCTGGGCTATGTTCTACCGGCCCGTTGGGCCTAAGACAACATTCTACCTCGATGGCCATCGAAATGGTATAAGTTCTAACACCCCTTCGGGGCTAAAGCCGGTCATCGTGTACTGGTGCTCTATCTGGAGGAGGCGATTGTATTTGGCCAGCCGATCGGATTGAGTGATTGAACCGATTTTGATAAACTCTGCCGACCAGCCCACGGCCAGATCCGCCAGCCAGGCGTCTTCGGTTTCGCCGCTGCGGGCGCTGACCGAGACGGGCCACCCCGCGGCTCTGGCCGACAGGTAAGATTCTTTTGCTTCGGTCAAGGTACCGACCTGATTCACTTTGAGCAGCAAGGCATTTGCCGCACCCGTATCGATCGCACGCCGAATTCTCGCGGGCGTTGTACACGTTAAGTCGTCGGCCAGGGTCAAGGCCCGGTCGCCGAGTTCCCGCCGTAAGACGGGCCAGTGCGCCCAGTCATCCTCCGCAAGCCCGTCCTCGACGCTAATGACGGGGTAAGAACGGGTCCACGCGCTGATCGTCTCGATGAGTTGCTCCGACGACAAGCTCTTGCCGTCGAGGTTGTAGTACCCGCCGGCCAGGGCGAAATGGCTCGCCGCCACGTCGACGGCGAGACCGATTTCCCGACCGAGTTCATAGCCCGCGGCACCGACGGCTTCAGCGGCCGCCTCAAGCATTTCCGAACTGTCGCTGAAAGGCGGGGCCAATCCCCCCTCGTCTGCGGTGAGCGCGCGGACTTGGTAGCGGCGGGCGCCGAGCGCTGCTGCCTGTTGATAAACTTCGTAAACCTGCGCCAGCCGTTCCATGACCGTCGCGCCCAGTTTCGGAACGACGAGCACATCCTGAATTGCCACCTGCCCAAAGGCGTGTTTTCCCCCGCTGAAGAGGTTGATCGTCAAGGCGGGAAGACGCGGGGGGAACGGCTCTGGAAGCAGCGACGCAAAGTAGGTAAACAGCTCGATCCCGGAGCAGGCTGCCGCCGCCCGGGCAAACGCCAGTGAGACGGCGAGCAAAGCGTTCGCGCCGAGGCGTGACTTATCGGCGGTGCCATCCAGTTCCAGCAGGTGGCGATCCAATTGCTCCTGGTCATCAAAACATTCGCCCAGCAGCGCCGCAGCAATGGGCCCGCGGATGTGGGCGACCGCTTGCCGGCAGCCAAGCCCGCGAAAACGTTTCCCGCCGTCGCGTCGCTCTTTGGCTTCCGCGCGGCCGGTCGATGCGCCCGAGGGCACCGATGCCGAAGCGGCCGTCCCGTCGTCCAGCATCAATGCAGCAGCGACGGTCGGACGGCCACGGCTGTCCAAAACTTCCCATGCATCCACGCGTTTGATTCTCATCGGCGCACGATTTCCTGACCAAAGCGGTCTATAAGGTCCGGCACGGTTGCCGGGCAACAGGTGATCAACTGTAGGGCCGCATCCCGCTGCCTGGCGCGTTCCTCGGCAGAAAGGTATTCAAGAGGCGAGCGGCCTGCCGTTCTGGCGAGCAGGCAAGCGGCTGTGTGTCTGGCTGCCCGGCACTCGATGCCTTCAAACCAGGGAACCAGGTCCAGTTGCGCCGCGTAGGTTCCCCAATGTTCGAGCGCTGCCCCCAGCAACGGCGCTCGATGTTCCGGGAGGTGTAGCGCTTTACTGAGCAAATGGGTCAGGCTGAAGCCGACATCAAAGGCCGGATCGCCGAAATGAAGGACTTCGTGATCGAGCAACACCAGCCGCCGCCCATGCACCAGGACGTTTTTGGGGCTGTAATCGCCGTGGACCAGACTCACGCGGCGTTTGCGAACGTCTGCCAGCAAGGCAAGTAAAAACGCCTTCGCCTCGGGCACCGCCTCTGCGCTGAACCGGTAATAAGGTTCCAGCCGCAAGGTTTCGAAAAAGATGCGGCTTCGAAAAATCGGGGCTAACTCCTGACGCAGCTCGTGACTGGTCCGGTGAAGGGTTGCAAGCAGCCGCCCAAACTGCCGAACCAGGTCGCAATCGACCAAGCCCTTGAGCAGCCGTTCCTTCCAGTTTTCATGAGGTTCGGGCACCGCTTCCATGGCGAGCAGGTGCTGGCGTTGGTCTTCAAACAGGAGCGCTGGTGTGCTGTTTGGGGGTGTGAGGCGCGGGAGATACCGTAGAGCGTTAGCTTCCACCTGAATCCGCGCCGGGTCACTGAACCATTCGGTTTGGACGCGCAATTTTGGGAGGGCTTGCTTTAAAACCCAGCGAGCGCCGTCCTGCCGCTGCAGCAAAATCGTTTTATTTGAGACGCCCCCCGGCAGGGCGCGAAGCCCCGGAGTTTCATCCGGGTCGATCCGCCCGGTTTGGCGCAAGTACCTGATCAGCTCGTCGGCATCCTCGATATCAATAAGGATAAATGTATCCGCCGGGCACGCCGCCTGCAAACGATGCAAGAGCCTTTTCACCCTTGTCACACGTCGCCGCCGGCATCGGACGGAGGATCGAAATTGGTAATGTGAATCCAGCGCCTCGCCGCCCTGCCAAACCGGGACGTGAGCTGTTGTATCGATTACCTCCAAAGGCCTTCCTAACTTCCAGGGCCTCCGCCGTGAGAATTGGACAAAACCTGAGCCGGGCGGCTTAATATTACAGTCGCAGATGGTGCAAGGCATTCAAGGCGTTCCGGATTTTGTAGTGAAAGAACTGCGCTTGGGCTTGGTGAGTCCGGCGCCAATTCGACCAGTGCAGCACCGCGGCTAACCGGCGCACCGGCGGGACGGTAGGATATCGACGTAAATCTTGAGTTGAACTTGCTCGTGAGCAAAGCCCGGCAACTAAGAATTGACTCTCCGCGAGCGAGGCATTGACCCTCCACTGTTTTGAGCTGCGCTCGGCAACGAGGTTCTGGTACAAAGTTTATGCAGCCCGCCGAAATCCAGCTTACCGCCTTATGGATAGTCCCCTGCAATCTTCAACCCTCAGCGACATTCAGATCAAGCTTGTCCATGTGGAGTTTCTTCGTGCAGGACCTCCTCACAACCAGCTGCTGTCGCCGCTCACGGAATATCTTGCCATCTCGGGTGACTCCGGGGCCGGGGTCGTTTCGGTGCCGTACGAACACGCGGCCTTCGAGAGACGCCTGAGAGAGTTGCGTTACGAAACCGGCGCGCCTGCCGATCGCCAGGCGATGCTGCACACCACCGGTGTGGAGATGGGTAGAATTCTCGGGTCTGTTCCGGGGCTGCCGGGTGCACTGGCCAGTGATCCGAACCACACGAGCACGCTTGTCCATCTTCGCATCACCCTCTCCCCGTCTGAACTGGCTCTCCTCCCCTTTGAAATCGCAAAAGTGCCGGTATCTCCTGCCGTGACCGGGGAGAGTTGTCTGTCGATCCAGACGCGCCCGCCGATCTGCATAACCAGAAACATCCGAACGGTATCGGCGGAAGGGGTCGTATGGCCGGACCGGCCGCGCATCCTGTTCATCGCCGGCGATCCGGATTACGTCCCTTACGAAGATCACCGAAAAAAGCTTCTGGAGGCGATTCAACCTTTCCGATACCCGCGCCGCGATGATCCCGTGCGCTCGAAGGACCCCGACCGCGAACAGTACGGTGATTTGCTGACGATCCTGATCAATCCGACGCTGACGCAAGTCGTGGGAGAATGCGATGACCACAAGTACACGCATGTTCATGTCCTTGCTCATGGCGACCTGAGCGAGACCTCACGCGATTCATTCGGCCTGGTCCTTCGTGCGGACGACGGCTCGGCCGACGTGGTGTCCGGCGAGCAATTTGCCTGCGCACTGACGTCGGTCGGCGACAACCGCATTCACCGGCCTACCGTGGTCACCGTCGCGAGCTGCGACAGCGCCAACGTCGGCACCGTCGCCGTTCCAGGCGCGAGCTTCGCGCATGCGCTGCATCAGTCCGGTATTCCTCTGGTGGTCGCCTCGCAGTTTCCGCTCAGCAAAGACGGCTCGATCCCCTTTGCCGAGACCCTCTATAAGGGACTTCTCTGGGGCAGGAATCCGCTCGTGCTGCTCCAGCAGTTGCGTAGCAAGCTGCATGCTCTTTTCACGTCGACTTGGCATGACTGGGCGAGTCTTGTCGTCTACGAGGCGCTCCCCCAAACGTGGTCCGAACAGTTGGATGCGCTGCGATACCGCCAAACCCGGCGGGCGATGAACGCCGCGCTCGAGCGCATCGACATTGCGGTACGAAAGGCTGCTCAAGAAGCGCCGAGTACCACGTCATTCGAAGAGTGTGACAGGGATATCAACAATGTCGTGGAGCGATTGCCATTGAACGGGCAGTACGGCGTCGAGTGCCTTGGTCTCCGGGCCAGCTCGCTTAAGCGTTTGGCGCAGGCGGCATTTACGCTTTCCGAGCAAACCCCTTCAAACGATCGCAGGTACTGGAGAGATGAATACGAGCTGCTCGAGGAGGCGTTGCACTACTACGACCAGGGGGTGCGCGGCATGCTCGTCAACGAGGCACGCGCGGTGCAGCGCATCGCCACCGTACATTGGGTGTTGGTCCAGTTCATTTCGCTCTCGGTAGTGTTAGGAAAGGATAATGACGAGGCGCGGTGGAGTGCAGCCACGTTTTGTGCGGATTTGTATCGTGAGCATGCAACGAAGGAAGAACGTGCATGGGCGCAGGGCAGCCTCGCCGAGCTGTGGTTGCTTCGGCTCGGTAAACCCGGTCTGAGCCAGACGCAAAAGGAGGAATGCTACAAAGAGGCGATGGAACACGCCCGGAGACTCGTTGCGTTCTATCCATGGGGCGACGAGTTTCCGGTGCAGTCCACGCGACGGCAATTCGACCGCTACGTCAATTGGTGGGGCACAGAACGTTTCAAGCAGGGGTTGGCTGAGCGAGGGATTCAGCGCTGCGCCGAATGGGACGGATCGTTCGGTCTGATTCATACGGCAGGAGATCTGGTCAAAGTCCTGCGCCGGAAGGGGGGCGGACCGGCCGGCAATCCCACGGCGCCACCGTCGTTGGGTCCTTCGGAGAGTGGAGGTGGATCAATGCCGCCTGGGCCTGCCAGTCCTCCGGGGGACGGCGGATCCGCGGCCTCAGGGTCGAGTGCACCGGTTGCGCCTGCGCAGCCTGGCGAGCCGGCCGGCAGCCAGTCAAGCCAGTCACCCACGCTCGGACCATCGGCGAGCGGTAGGAGCCCGCCACCGCCTCGCAAATCCCGGGGCGCGCCATTCTTCCGGGTCGAGATGCTCCCGGCTGAACATGGGGACGCCCTATGGATCGAGTACGGTGATCAACGGTCTACCCATCGATGGATGATCGACTGCGGTACTCAGCGGGCGGTCAAAGAGCTAAACCGCCGCGTCGAGGCGGTGCCTGAGAAAGAGCGGCTGCTCGAGCTGTTCATCATGTCTCACATCGACTCGGATCATATCGGGGGTGCGCTTCCGTTCCTCAAAACGATCAAACGCGGGTTGAAGTTCGGCGACGTCTGGTTTAACGGTTGGCGCCACGTCTCGGGACAACTCGGCGCAAGACAAGGCGAGATCTTTTCAACCGCGATTCAGGAGTTTGAGCTCCCGTGGAACCGGTGGTTGGACGGGGGAACTATCGTCGTGGCCGGTGACGAACTCCCGGAATACACGCTGCCCGGAGGCATGAGACTCACCTTGCTGTCGCCGACGCCGGCGCAGTTGAAGAAACTGGCTCCGGCGTGGACGCGTGAACTGAAACGTTACGGCCTGGAGCCTGGCTCCCGAGTCGACTACAGTCAATTCCTAAGGGGAAAGCCGTCATCTTCTACCGACGTTGATCAACTGGCTGATTCAGCCTTTGCCGGCGACGCCGGTGTTCCGAATGGCTCGAGTATAGCCGTCCTGGCGGAGTTTGAGGGCGCAAGCGTCCTCCTCGGTGCCGATGCGCATGCCCCTGTCCTGGCGGCTTCTGTCCGGATGCTGCTGCAGCAACGTCGTGGCATGGCCGGCTCGAAGCTGAAGCTGGATGCCTTCAAGGTGCCGCACCACGCAAGCCAGAACAACCTGAGCACTGAACTGCTTGAGCTCCTCGATTGCCCTCGGTACCTTGTCTCAACCAACGGCAATCACTTTTGCCATCCGGACCGCGAGGCGATCGCGCGGATTATCAAATACGGTCGGAACAAGGACGGCGCGAGCCGGCCGTCCCTGCACTTCAACTACCGGAGTAAATACAACGAAGTGTGGGCGCGTCCGGATCTGCAGGAGCAATATAGGTATGAAGCAATCTACCCCGAGGCTGGCAAGGAGGGACTTCACGTCGCGCTGCTAGGGCAAAGTACGTAGGCCGGAATACCATTTCGACGGCGATAGAGGTAAAATCTTGTCGTCCTTCCCAGGCGCCCTGCGAGCGTTACACCTGTTGAACCGTATAAACGGTTTAGGCCCGACGGGCCGGGAGACCTTAGCCCAGGGTAGAACCCCACTGCCATTTAGTTAAGGACGGCAGGCCGGGTATTGCCTTCGTCCCGGAGGGACGGCTGAGGTTAGGCAGGTAGCTTTAGTGCCTGTGCCTGTGAAGGCGTCCCCCAGGGGTTGCGTCCCATCGGGACGCCTGAAGGCGTGCGCCGGGCCAGGCGGGCCTCAACGGTGGGGCGCCGTTCGGGTGTTCGTCGCCGAGGGTCGCGCCGGGTTTGGCTGGCCGTTTGGGAGCCGGCACGCCACGGGGCAGCGTTTCAGGCGTCCCGACGGGACGCGATCCCCCTTAAATGCCCCGTCCAGGGACTGAAGTCCCTGGCTAACCTCAGCCGTCCCTTCGGGACGAAAGCGCCCCCTCCAGCGGCCCTTAACTAAATGGCAGCGGGGTGGAACCCTGGGAAGGCGTTTCCCCCGCCATCCAGCCCTCCAAAGGCGTCACGTCCGTACGCCCACCCCGACAAACGCCCGCCCCGCCGGGGCGGGCGTTTGTCGGGGTGGGCGTACGGACGTGACGCCTTAGCATTGGACTAAGGTCTGATAGACACGGCCGACCGGCTATGTTACTCTCTGTCGCAGAACGGGTTGGTGCCTGCGGCGGGGGGGTGACCCTTGCTGCCGGTGGATGTCCTCACCGTGTCCCAATCTAGAGGATTGCACCGACGTCGATTCCATGAAAACACGGGCCCCATTCGGTCGGACAATCACTATGAAGGCACTCGTTTCCATCGGCAGGGTAGCGTTCTCGCTTTCATTTTTGATCGCCTTCAGTTCGTGCGAGAAACGGCCGTCCCCGGAGCAGGCTGCCGCCGCTCCTGAGGTTCTTGTTACGGAGGTCATCCAGAAAGAGGTTCCCTTTATTCGCCAGTGGGTTGGCACGCTCAACGGGTCCGAGAATGCCGACGTCCGGGCGCGCGCGACCGGGTATCTACAGAAACGCGCCTACCAGGAGGGCGGTTACGTCAAGAAAGGCGATCTGCTGTTTGAAATCGATCCCCGGCCGTTCGTGGCGGCCCTGGCTCAAGCCAACGGCCAACTCCAAGAGGCCAAGGCAAATTTGCTTGCATCAGACCTGCAGGCCAAGCGGGCAAAGGAACTGTGGCGGGGCGCAGTCATTTCTGAGGAGCAGTACACCAACCAGACGCAGACCTATCAAACGGATTTGGCCAAAGTGGCGGCGGCCCAGGCGGCGGTGGACGAAGCTCAGCTGAACCTGGACTATACGAAGATCATTTCGCCGCTGGACGGCATCGCGGGCCAGGCGCAGGCGCAGATCGGGGATCTGGTCGGCACCGGGAGTAACTCGGCGTTGACGACCGTATCCCAAATCGAGCCGATCCGGTGCTATTTCCCCATCAGCGAGCAAAACTATTGGGAGTTCGCCGACCGCTTGAAGCAGATGATGAGCGTGCCGGAGGCCGAGCGTCCGGAGCAAGTGGAACTCATCCTGCCGGATGGCAGCGTCTACCCGCACAAAGGCAAGTTCGCTTTTGTAGACCGCCAGGTCGATCCAAAGACGGGGACCATTCAGATCGCCGTTAACTTCCCAAATCCCGGCCTGACGTTGCGACCCGGGCAATACGTGTGGGCGCGTGCCGAGGTCCGGACGATCCCGAACGCGCTGTTGATTCCGCAGGAAGCCATCTCGGAACTACAGGGCGGTGACCAGGTCGTGGTCGTCCACCCGGACGGCAAGGCGGAGATCCGGGCGGTGAAAGCCGGGCCGGTCTACGGCCGCTTAATCGTCGTGACTGAAGGCCTCAAAGCGGGTGAGAAGGTGGTGGTGGAAGGTTTCCAAAAGGTCCGCCAAGGGATGCAGGTCTCGGCCAAGCCGTACCCGGGACAACCGGAGGCCGAAGGCGCCGGAGCTGGTTCAGAGAAGAACCCGCCGTCGGGCCAATCCTAGCTCCGGGGGAGAGACTCCATGGCCAGATTCTTCATCCATCGTCCGATCGTGGCCATGGTGATTTCCATCGTCATGGTGATCGTCGGGGTGGTCTCGTTCCTGAGCCTGCCGGTGGCGCAATACCCCAACATTGTCCCGCCTGAAATCGCGGTGAGCGCCACGTACGTCGGCGGGGACGCCTTGACGGTGGAGCAGTCGGTCGCCACGCCTATCGAACAGCAGATGAGCGGCGTCGATCACATGAACTACATGTATTCCCTGAACGCCAGCAACGGGGCCATGAAGCTCACGGTCGATTTCGATCTGACCACCGACTCCAACATCGACCAGGTGCTGACGCAAATGCGCGAGTCGCAGGCCGAGTCACAGTTACCCTCCAGCGTCAAGAATTACGGGGTGACCGTGGCAAAATCGACCGCCGCACCGTTGATGGTCATTTCTTTATATTCCCCCACCGGCCAGTTTGATTCCAAATTCCTGGCGAACTACGCCTACATCAACCTGAATGATCCCATTCTCCGGGTGCCCGGCATTGCGAGCGTCAGCGTCTTTGGAGCCGGGCAATACGCGTTGCGGATCTGGGTGGACCCGAACAAGCTTGCCGCGCTCAACATTACTACCCCGGAAATCGAACAGGCCATCCTTGCTCAGAACACCGTCAACCCGGCGGGACAGGTTGGCGGCGAACCCGTCCCGCCCGGGCAAGCCTTCACCAACACGGTTCTTGCGCAGGGACGGTTGGTGACCGAGGAGCAGTTCGGTAACGTCGTGATCCGGGCGACGCCGGACGGTGCGTACGTACGGGTCAAAGACGTCGGGCGGGTTGAGTTAGGTGCCCAGACGTACGCGATGACCAGCACCTTCAACGGCAAGCCGGCCGCGGTGCTCGCCATGTACCAACTGCCCGGCTCCAACGCGGTCGATGCGGCCAGGGGCGTCCGGCAGTTGATGGCGCAACTCAAAGAGCGGTTTCCTTCCGGACTTGACTATTCCATCGCCCTGGACACCACACTGGCGGTGACGGCCGGGATGCAGGAAATCTACAAAACGTTGGCCGAGGCCATGATCCTGGTCATCATCGTGGTGTTTATTTTTCTCCAAGGCTGGCGGGCCACGTTGATTCCGCTGTGCGCCGTGCCGGTGTCGCTGGTCAGCACCTTTGCGCTGTTTCCTCTGCTCGGGTTTTCGGTCAACACGTTATCGCTGCTGGGCCTCGTCTTGGCCATTGGCTTGGTCGTGGATGATGCAATCGTGGTGGTGGAAGCGGTCGAACACCACATCGAAAACGGGTTGTCGCCGCGAGACGCCACCGTTAAGGCGATGGAAGAGGTCACGGGCCCTGTGATTGCCACCGCACTGATTCTCGCGGCGGTTTTTGTCCCGACCGCGTTTATCCCCGGCATCACCGGCCGGCTTTACCAGCAGTTCGCGGTCACCATCGCCGTATCGGTGATCTTCTCGGCCTTCAATGCCCTGACGTTGAGCCCGGCGCTTGCGGCGCTGCTGCTGCGGCCGAAGAAGGAAGCCGGCCGAGGCCCTTTAAGCCTTTTCTTCAAGGCCTTCAACAAAGCCTTCAGCTCGGCAACCAACGGTTACGTGAGCGTCTGCCGCCGGTTGATGCGGCGCGGTCTTTTCTGCCTTTTGTTTCTGGCTTTGGTCCTGCTCGCGACCGGTTGGATTGGCGGCAAGATCCCGCAAGGGTTCGTTCCCACCGAGGATCAAGGCTACCTTTTTGCTAACCTCTCGTTGCCCGAAACGGCGTCCCTGCAAAGGACCGACGCCGCTTGCAAACGGGTGTCGGACATCCTCCGGAGCACGCCCGGCGTGCAAGACGTGACGGCGATCGCGGGGTACAGCATGCTCAGCGGCGTCAGCACCACCTACAACGGCTTTTTCTTTGTGGCCCTTAAACCCTGGGAAAAGCGGACGGCCGTGGAGGAGCAGTTACGGGCGATGATAAGGAATGCGGATGAGGCGCTTGGGAAGATCCCCGACGGGATCGCGTTCGTTTTCCCGCCGCCGTCTATCCCGGGGATCGGATCCTCCGGGGGCGTGACCTTTGTTTTGGAAGACCGGGCAGGCATGCCGGTCGATTTCCTGGCGCAACAAACGCGCCGCTTCATTGAAGCAGCGCAGCGGCGCCCGGAGCTTGCCCGTGTTTTAACGACCTGGTTGCCGAGCGTTCCGCAGTTTTACCTCAACGTCGATCAGGATAAAGTCCTGAAACAAGGGGTTGAATTGTCGGACGTGTATAAGGCCGTGCAGGTGTTCATGGGCGGCTCGTTCGTCAATTATTTCAATCGTTTCGGACGGCAATGGCAGGTCTATGTGCAAGCGGATGGACCCTTTCGCACCAAGCCCGAAGACGTCGGACAGTTCTATGTGCGCAACAAGGCAGGCGATCCGGTCCCCCTTTCGTCGGTCGTCAGGATCGAGCGGCGGATGGGGCCCGAGTTCACGATGCGTTACAACATGCACCGGTGCGCGCAGTTGAGCGTCACGGGTAAGGAAGGTGTCAGTTCCTACCAAGTGATGGCCGCGCTGCAAGACGTGTTCGCCAAGACCATGCCGAAAGAGATGGGGTATGACTATCTCGGGATGTCGTTTCAGGAACAGCAGGCGCAAAAGGGGGTGTCGCCGGCCGTGATCTTTGGGTTGTCTTTTCTATTCGTATTCCTGATTCTGGCGGCTCAATACGAAAGCTGGTCGTTGCCGTTCAGTGTCCTGTTGTGCACGCCGATCGCCGTGCTTGGGGCTTTTGTGGCGCTGATGGGGAGGCTGTTCCAAGCCGACGTGTATGGCCAGAGTTCAGTGATGTTCGAAAACAACGTCTACGCGCAAATCGGCTTGGTGATGCTGATCGGCCTGGCGGCAAAGAATGCGATCCTGATCGTTGAGTTTGCCAGGGCCGAGTACGACAAAGGCGCGCCTGTCCTGGAGGCGGCGTTGACGGGGGCGCGCCTGCGGCTTCGCCCGATCCTGATGACCGCGTTTGCATTCATCCTGGGCTGCGTGCCGCTATGGGCGGCCGCCGGGTCGGGCGCGGCGTCCCGCCAGATTCTCGGAACGACCGTCATTGGCGGCATGCTGGCCGCGACGCTGATCGCGATTTTTCTGATTCCGGTGATGTTTTACCTGGTCGAGAAAGTTAGTCATCGAGGCGAAGCCGGGAAGCACGGGGTTCCGCCCGCCAAGGAGATTGCAGCTTCGCGACCGGTTGTGGCCGACCGCTCCTGAATGGCTGGCGTTCGCGCGCCGAGTCTGGCCGCGGTTTCCCTCCGTTTTCCGCTTGGAACGCGTGTAAACTTACACCGGTTTTTGCCCCGGACGGGCACCTGATGTTAGTGCGGCGGTCCTCCGAAGATAGACAGGCCGCTAGGCCCTCTTGGCCTCGGAATACACCCCTTCTCAGGATGGTCGAGCCGGTTTTAGCCCCGAAGGGCGGCAGAACCTAGCTCAGGGTAAACCCCACTGCCATTTAGTTAAGGGCCGGCAGGCCGGGCGTGGTCTTCGTCCCGGAGGGACGGCTAATCCAATACCATTCAGGCAGCTATCTCGGTAGAATGCCGGCTGGAGGGGGGTGTCGCCGCCGGATGATGCTCCGTAGCTGGTTGAATTGGTCTTAGGCCCAACGGGCCGGGAGAACATAGCCCAGGGTTTCACCCTGGGTAACCGTAAAATCACGATCCAGCCCTGAAGGGGCGGCAGAAGGCGTCGCTCGCGGGTTCTTCCGCCCCTTCAGGGCTCGATCGGGGACGGGTGCGTTCCCAGGGTAAACCCTGGGCTATGTTCTGCCGGTCCGTTGGGCCCAGACCGTTTATACGGTATTATAGGTGTAAAGCTGGCAGGGCACCTCAACCGCTGGAGAACGCCCGCACAGCGACTGAAGCCCCTGCCTACGATCAGACGTCCCTGCGGGACGAAAGCATCCCCTCTCGCCCTTAACTAAATGGCAGTAGGGTAAACCCTGAGCTAGGTTCTGCCGCCCTTCGGGGCTAAAACCGGCTCGGTCGGCCGCAGCAAGCAATGCCACCGGCCACCCGTTCTGGCCGTCTCACTCGCGCAACGAGCCGCTCAATCAACCTCAAAACCGGTGTATTGAAAGTTTGGAGATGGCACCCTCCGCCTTCTTCTTGCAGGCTGCCGTTTCATTGAAAGTGCTAACATGGCACCTTTCGGTTGCCCTCGCTCCTGCCGTGATCGCCGCGTGCGAACCAGCCTTTTCCGGTGTTCGACGCGGCTCAAGTGTTGTTGCAGACTGCCGATCCCTCTCGGAGTTTACGAATGCCGTCCGACGCCTCAAACTTGAGCCCTCCTGCCAACGAGTCGACCTCGCCCCAAACGCCTGTCCGGATTCATTGCATCTATGCCGGCACCGTGAGCGCCGCGTTCCACCAGAACGCGGTCCCGTTTCTGGCCGAGCTTGCGCTTGAGAGCACCAGTGACCTCCACGACGTCGTGGTCACCTTGACAAGCGACCCGCCGTTCCTGCGGCCCGAGACTTGGCGATTGGACCAACTCTCCCGAGGCCGCCGGCAAGATTTACCAGTAATCCACGTTCGGCTCGACGCAGGGTTCCTGGGGCGCTTGACCGAGGGATTAGTCGGTTCGTTTACGCTTACGATTTCCGCAAACGGCGCTGAGGCTACCCACTTCAGCGCCGACGTCCGACTCCTGCCGCCCTCGCACTGGACTGGAGCGAGGGTTGCGCCCGCACTCCTCGCGGCCTTTGTCCGGCCCAATGAGCCGGCCATCGACAGCCTCCTGCACCGGGCATCCGGTAAACTCGCCGAGGCGGGCCGCCCGACCGGGATTGATGGGTATGGCAGCGGCCGCAAAGCGCGGGTTTGGGAGATCGCGGAAGCAATCTGGGCCGCTGTATCCGAACTGGGACTCACCTACGTTTACCCTCCGGCCAGCTTCGAAGAGGAAGGCCAGAAGGTACGCAGCCCGGGTGACCTGCTTGAGCATCGGGTCGGCACTTGTCTGGACACAAGCGTACTCCTGGCCTCCTGCTTTGAGCAAGCCGGGCTGTATTCGGCTCTGATCCTGGTTCAAGGGCATGCCTTTGTCGGCGTGGCGCTCCAGCCTTTCGACAATGATGTTCCCGTGGTCTGGGATGTGCAGGCTCTGCGCAAGAGACGTGATCTGCAAGAACTGATCCTGATCGAGAGCACGTTGCTCACCGAAAAGGAGCCCGTTCGATTCACGGAAGCCCTCCGGATCGGTGGAACGCACCTGGAGCATTGGGCTCCGGCGCCGTTTCAGTTGGCGGTAGACGTAGCGGCCGCCAGAAGATCCGGGATTCGCCCGCTTGAACTTGGCGACCGCCACGCTTTGGAAGGCGAAGCGTCAAACGACCCGTCAAGGGAGGCGCCCCGCCCGGAGCTGACCCTTGATCCCACTCCAACTTTCCTGGAAGACGGGCCGGCGCCGGAACGTCCGGTGCTCACGGGGGCCGATCGCCTCGAATCTTGGAAGCGCCGGCTCCTGGACCTGACCCTGCGCAACAAGCTGCTCAACTTCGGCAGGGGCACCGGGTCGGTCACCCTTTTCTGTCCGGACGCCTCCGAACTGGAAGATGCGCTTGCGGCAGGCAAAAAGTTCAAAATCCGGTCTCTCCCCGACGCGTCCCCGAGTGCCAGTTCGTCTGACCCGGTCCCGCCGCCCCGTTACTCAGGAACGGCTGCAGCAGCTAACGAGAAAGACCCGCCGCAGTTGGCGTTTGAACGCGGCGAACTCTTCGCCGATACCGGCTCAGATGATCTCGAAAACCGACTCACGGAACTTTATCGCAAGACGCGGACTGCGTTTGAAGAAGGTGGCGCCAACGTTCTTTACCTCGCGTTCGGCTTTCTGCGTTGGTGTGAAACCAAAGGCAGCCGAGAATGCCGGGCACCCATCCTTCTGGTTCCCGTAGCCCTGGAGCGCAAAAGCGTGCTGGATGGTTTCCGCTTGGCTTCACATGAGGACGAGCCCCAACTCAATCCGACGCTCATGGAAATGTTGCGTCAGGATTTTCGTTTGGAGATCCCGGAACTGGAACGAGAACTCCCGAGGGATCTCTCCGGACTCGATGTTCCAAAGATCCTGCACACCTTCAGGCAGCGAACCCGCGACTTCCACGGATGGGAAGTTAGCGAGGAAATTTCGCTCTCGACCTTTTCGTTCACCAAGCACCTCATGTGGTGTGACCTCCAGGAGCGTGCGGACAAGCTCAAGGAGAACGCCTTGGTGCGCCACCTCATCGACACGCCCCGCGTCGCATTCGCCGATGGCGCCGCGTTTCCGCGGCCGGAGGAGCTCGACCGTACCTACCCGCCGCAGAATGTGTTTGCGCCGCTTCCGGCCGATTCTTCCCAGCTTGCAGCGGTGTTCGCAGCCTCCGCCGGCAAGAACTTCGTCCTGTTCGGACCGCCCGGCACCGGCAAGAGCCAGACCATTACCAACGTCATCGCGCAATGCTTGGCCGAAGGAAAGACCGTCCTGTTTGTTTCCCATAAAACCGCGGCTCTGGAGGTCGTCCAACGACGCTTGTGCGATATCGGCCTGGGCGACCGCGCGCTTGAGCTCCACTCGAACAAAGCGCAGAAATCGCTGGTGCTCGCCCGGCTCAAACAGGCGTGGCTAAAAGGCAAACTGCCGCCGGTACCCGACTGGCCGAAGGCGACCGCAGAACTGGCGAAACTGCGAGAGGAACTTAACGGGTTTGTCCGAGCATTGCATCGGACCTGGCCAAACGGCGACACGCCGTACCGGGCGTTCGGTCGTTTGGTCGCCCGTCGCGGGTTGTACGAAAATCTCACTTTCGCGCACCCAATGCCTGGAGCCGGTCCAAACGCGGAAGGACCGGACACCACAGAACTCGGCCGGGAACTCACGGCTGCGGCTCGGATCGTCGGCGATTTCGCGAATCACCCCTTGCGCGAGTGGGGTGCGCGCGCCTTTTCTCCCGCATGGAATCGCGAGGTACACAAACACCTGACTGCCGCGCTCGGCGCTCTGGATCAGCTTGATCGGGCCGTTGACGCCGCCGTCACCGGCCTCGCGTTGCCGAAACCGGCCGGGTGCGCCGGCGTTGTGGCGTTGACGGACTTCTGCGTGGCCTTGGGGGGTTGCAGTGGACGGGAGGCGGAACTGCTTGCGCAGGTGCCGAGCGCGCCTGATGCCAATCTCGATCGGGAGATGGTCGAGCTCTCCCGATTGCAAGCCCATGACACGAGCCTCGCAGGCCGGTTGCAAGGCAGTTACCAACCGACGGTGCTCGAGATTGATGTCGAGGCCCTGACCACCCGCTGGTCGGCCGCCGGGAAGGCCTTTATTCTTTCCCGTATTTTCACGCGGAACGCCGTTCGAAAGGTCCTCGCCGGCCACGCCTCAGGTCCGTTGCCCGCAGACCTGGGGCCTGACCTGAGCATTCTGGCGGAACGCCGGCTCTTAGACCAACACGCTAGGGATTTGACGACGCTGAAGGCGGTGTTTGGCAACCGATGGGCTGGCCTGAAGACCGACCTTGCACCCCTTCGGCGTGCCCTTGAGCTGCAAGCCGCGGCCACCAGATTGCTGGCTGCGCTCCCGACGCGTCCGCTGCCGGAGGGGGGCAACGGATGGTCTCCCGCACTGCTTTTTACCCGATGGCAGTCCGATGTAGCGGGTAACCTCTCAACCCTCCCCGACTATTGGAAAGCGTTCAACGGAGCCTGGAGCAGCCTCTGCCACCTGGTGGGCGCCGATCCTACCCTACCTGAGCCGTGGGCGGATTGCACGCGCGCCACCCTCGTGCGCTGGCAGGGTGCGCTGTCCAAGGCGCCGGGATGGCTTTATTGGAACGAGGCAGCGGGCCGGGTGTCCGCCGCAGGTTTCGGTTCGGTTGTCCGAGCGCTCGCCGCAGGAATGATCCGGCCCGACGAGGTCACGAGCGTGTTGGAGACCGTCTATACGCGTTGGTGGGTGGAAGGCGTTATGGCTGAGGAACCTGCCTTGGCTAAATTCTTTCCGGAACGACACGAAGACCTCCTCGCTCGCTTTCAGCAGGCAGACGCTGCGGTCCAACGGCTGTCGACAAGAATGCTTCAGGCCAAGCTGGGATGCGGCGTGCCTGATCCGAACGACTTCGGCAAAGATCCGGAGTGGGGCGTCCTGTCGCGGGAATTACAGAAGAAGGCAAGGCACTTACCGCTGCGGCGGCTTTTCGAGAAAATCCCGAATGCCTTGGTCCGCCTGACGCCCTGCCTCATGATGAGCCCGCTCTCGGTGGCGCAATACCTTTCGGCGGACGCGCCTTTATTTGATCTCGTGATCTTTGACGAAGCATCACAAATCCCCGTCTGGGACGCCATCGGCGCGCTTGCCCGAGGTCGCCAGGCACTGATCGTCGGAGACCCCGAGCAGTTGCCGCCGGCAACTTTTGGCGAACGCACGTTCGAAGAGGCGGACGACGCCGAAGAAGAGGGCGACCAGGAGAGTATCCTGGACGAATGCCTGGCCGCAAACGTTCCCCGACGCTCCCTCAGGTGGCATTACCGGAGCAGGCACGAGAGCCTGATCACCTTTTCCAATCAACGTTACTACAACGGCGAGCTTGTCACGTTTCCATCAGCGGTCACCGCCGACCGTGCCGTCCGTTACGTGCACGTGCCGGGCGGGGTTTACGAACGGGGCGGTGCCCGGGTCAACCGGGAAGAGGCGCGTCAGGTCACGGCCGAAGTCGTCCGCAGGCTCCGGGACCCGGCATTCGTCCGCGAGAAACGCTCGCTGGGCGTCGTCACGTTCAACGCTCAACAGCAGCGCCTGATCGAAAACCTTCTGGACGCTGAGCGCCGCCAGGACCCGGCCTTGGAAAGCTTTTTCCAGACGGAACGCTGGCACGAACCGGTCTTCGTCAAAAATCTGGAAAACGTGCAGGGCGACGAGCGTGACCTCATCATCTTTTCCGTTGCAGTCGGTCCGGATGGCGCAGGGCGCGTCCACTCAACCATCTCGTCGCTCAACCGTCAGGGCGGCCATCGACGGTTGAACGTCGCCGTAACCCGAGCCCGGGCCGAGATGCTGGTCTTTGCGACGTTGCGTCCCGAAATGATCGACGCCGTGCGGCTTGGAAACCGGGGCATCACTGACTTTAAAGCATTTCTGGAGTACTCGCAGCGTGGGCCGGCTGCCTTGGCCCAGTCATCGGCGCCGACCGGGCGCGAGACCGAGTCACCGTTCGAAGACGCCGTTCAGGAAGCCTTGCAGAGACGCGGCTGGACCCTTCACCCGCAGGTTGGGGTTTCGGGGTTTCGGATCGACTTCGGCGTCGTTCACCCGGACGAACCCGGACGCTACCTCGCCGGGATCGAATGCGACGGCGCAACCTACCACCGTCAAGCCACCGCCCGAGACCGGGATCGGCTCCGGGAAGGGATTCTCACGGGTATGGGTTGGCGGATCCGCCGGATTTGGAGCACTGAATGGTGGCAAGACGCCGAGGCTGCGTGCGAACGGTTGGACGCCAAACTGCAGGCGGACCTGGCGGAGGATCGTGCAGCATGTAAGAACAAGGCGTGCGAGATGGTTGTATCCGCCGCCTCTGAACGGGACCAGAACCAGGCGGAAGCGGACGTTGCCTCAGCCGAGGTTCCGGAAGGGAACGCCACGCGCCTCTCCGGCAGCACCCCTCAGGAAGCGCTGCCCGCAGATCCGCCGGCTGCCGCTCTTGGGTCGGTGGTTTACGCGCGTTTGCCAAAGGAACCGCTGGACTCCTCAACTCAAGAGTACCAACCCGCCGACCTCCCGGCCGCCGGATTCGTTCCGCTCGCGCCCCGGTTCCACGACCCCCTCTATGGGCCGACTTTGCGCGCCATGGTCGCCCATGTGGTGGAAGCGGAAGGACCGATTTTGGATCGTGTTCTGATCAAGCGGTTGGCCCGCGCCCACGGATTTAAGCAGTGCGGCAGCCGGATTCGCGGTCGCGTTCTGGATGCCGTCGATCCCAGGTGCGAGCGCACGGTCCAAGGCGACGCCTTCGTTATCTGGCCGGCCGGTTTACACCCCAGCGGGAGCATTCCATTTCGGCGAGCGCTTCCCGGCGTCCGCCCGCTGGAGGACATCCCCGATGTGGAATTGGTCGGCCTCGCTACGGCGTTGGTGGACGGTGGCCTGACCGATGCAGAGTGCATCGCCGCCGCGGCGGAAGAGCTCGGGATCATTCGTCTGTCCAAAGGGATAGAGGCGAAACTGATGACGATCGTTCAGGCTGCGCGCGATTGCCCAACGGCTGGTAGCGAGGACCGCGAAGCGGCTTGAGGGACTCATACCGTTTAGACAATCATTTCGGTAGAATTCCGGCGGGAGGAGCTGGGGAGGAAGACAAGATTATAGCTCCATGGCCGTCGAGATGGTATTATCCTGCAAGCAGTTTGCCGGCCCGGATCCAATGCGTATATGGGTCCGGTTTGGTCATTATGTGAAACGACATGAGAATGAAGGGGTCTTTTGCGATAAGGTATCCGCAAGCCGTCTGCGGATCTGAGCGATGCGAACAGCAGAAAAGACGCGGCGAATGCACATGATCTTGGACAGTATGAATTCCTAACCACGATCAGACGCCTTCGGACAGTTCGCCCTGGAGCTCGTCCTGGGAGTCTTTATCCCATCTGAAACCCGGAAAAGAGAATTCATCCTTAAACTGCCTCATCGAGTTTAGTACCGGTTGAAGGACGCCGCGCACGCCGTCGGCGTTATTTGCCTTTGCAAGTGCATCCTCCAGTGGTTGCGCCCAGATGAACCCCGGATCGGTGGCAAAATAGTTCGGCGCGTCTAGAGGTTTCCAAGCGCTTCCCCCGTTCAGACAAGCCCTTGCGGCCGATAGCATCTTCGTCCGTGTATCCTCCGGCGTCTGACCGTTCAAGCAAATGATCCCTCCGGCATACACAACGCCCCGCGCGGGGTATCCATGCCAAAACCCGAGATGGAATCCGAGTTTCCAGTCACCGTGGTGGCAGCGCAGGCCGTATAACCAGCCTGCAAGCAACGAGCGTATGCGCTGGTTCGGGCGCGTCAACATGCGGCCGCCGAGTTCCCGAAATCTATTCTGGATGTCTGAATTAAAGACGGCATCAAGCATTTGTACGCAGGAGCCAAAATTTACCAGTGCGTCAAGGTGCGGGCGCGTGATTTTCACAGGTGTGGCGATGTGATGTTCCCTGATAAAGCGGTACGTCTGGTCAGCGAGGTAGCTTTGGTTGGCTTGTAGAAAATCTTCAAGGATTTCGTAAAAGGATTCCCACCTCGTTTGAATGAACTGCGCTCTTCCGTCGGGCGGATCTATGTTCTCAAAATCGCGGGTGACGCAGATCAGCGTGGCGGTTACGCCGGGATCCTTGGCCATGCGGTTGGTTAGTTCGTTTTGATAATCGCGTAGTTGTTCGCGCTTAAGCGGGCAGTCGAGCTTCGATTCGATGACGATCAGGTGCACGCCCGCGTCATGTTGGATGCGGATCAAAATATCGTAGAACCCCGATCGATCCGGCGCTATCTCGGCGTGTTCCTGAACCGTGACCTCCAAACTACCGGCACGAGGGATGTCCTGCACCCGGATTTTGTCCAGCCACCGGTAAAGTAACTCAGGATGCGTCCTGAATGCTTCTGCCACCAATTCAGAAAAGAAGTTTTCCTCCGGCTTTGCCTCTTTCGAGCAATGCCGCCACAAGCGCGAAAATAAGCTGTTCACCTTTAAGTCTTGGATTGCCACCAGGAAGGACGAATACCGGCGCCGTTACACGCAACTGCCGCCCTTTGCCGCGCCGCACGCGGACCGGTCGCGAATGGCATTATCGGCCGTATCTGCTCGCGATTAAATCGAAGGTTCAGGGGCACGGGCACCTGCGCATGAATGACGGCATTGGCCGGTTTCCCCGGATAGGGTGGGCAGCGCCCGTCGATGATCTCAACGTTTACAGGTCGGGCGATCCGGACGGCCATTTATTGCCTATCTTCCATCGGTCCCGAGGCCTCGTCTGAAGTGTGCTGAAAATTACATAATCTCCACCAGGAAATGTAAATTCGCTGTTATCCTGATCTGAAATCTGCCTTGGCATCTTGCACGGGTCCTGGCATCCTGTTAGTCGAGCATCAGGAGTGGTCCGGGAAACCGGACACGGCAACCTGGCGGTGGAGACGCCAAGGTGCCTGCGAGGCCCTCAAGGGGACCTCGGATGTGACCCGCCCAAGCGGGTAAACAAACAAAAAGTCTCCAGTTGGTAATGCCAACCGCCCGCCTGATGCAGGCCGGCGGTTTTTTATTACCTGCGCTCCGGGTGCTCTCAAAGACTAACAAAAACCTATTTGAGAGAGACCTGAAAACCATGAGTTCCTTCAAACGTTATCCGGGCATTGACTATTCGTTTAGGCCTGCCTCCTATTGGGCGCCGCCCAGCGACCCCCTCAATGCGGCGTTGCGCAACGTCCAGGGCCGGAACCGCCGGGAAATGATCCGCGCCTATCACGCGGAGGGCCGGCTAGATCAGTTGGACCCGACGCTTCTGGCCGATGAACTTGGCGAAGAGGACCGTGACGGCCTCGGCCGGATCCATCCCACCTTCATGGGCGGGGAGTACCTGCCACGCTACCGGCGCCGTGAGGTTGAGATTGCCCGGATCGAACTGGCATCGACCACCGGTGACGTCATCAGCATTCGGGCCCGGCCTGCCGGTTCCCGGATCCTGTACCGCGTCAGTGACGAGTACGAGACTGAATACGAGTTGCCGCAGAAGGGTTCCCGCCGGCCCTTCTCCCTGAGCGAGTTCATCCGGTTCCTGGATGACGTTGAACAGGGAGGAGCCGACCCGGAATGGAGACGCTTGGGATTCGTTCTGTCCTTTAACCTGTGTAACCTCGACTGCGGCAGCGACCTGGAAGGGCTTCGAGATTTCACCCGGGTTGACTCCGACATTTACCCGGAACTCGGCTGCCATTATGGCCAGGTCTGCGAGGAGTGGTATCTCGGCGCGTGCGAAGCGCTCGCCCGCGATCGGGAAGAGGATGCCGGTTCCGGCGCGGAGCCCGCGTGACCGCCGTGACGCGGGCCTTTGCCTGGCCGTTACGACAGATATCATGTCACAATAGAGTTGCCGGGCATCACGCTCAACGTCGAACCGGCGTTATTCAAGCGGAAACTCAACGTCCATCGCACCCTGAAAAAGATTTCCCGAGTTTTGTCTGAACTCTTCCCCCCGCCATCAGAAAAACCCAAAGAGTAGATGATTGATCCGGGCCCTGTTTCACCCCAACGGTGGGCCGAGCCCGGTTGCGTCCCGGCCCCGCGAAGCTCTTGGCGAACACGTCAAAGCCGCCGATCACCGTTTGTGGGGCCACTCGGGGATTTGCTGGTCGTGGCTCAGGCGTATCCGCTGCAGCGTGACCCCGTCGTAAACCTCATCGGCGCCCGATAAGCCGGAGACGCCGGGCAAGGATGCCGCCGCCTCATTCAGGAACCGGTGTGCCACTACTTCGCTTGAATGGGCCAGGTATGCGTCCTCCCACCATTGCAGGATGGGATCCCGGGAAACGCGGAGCTGATCCGCTGATGGCACCCGGTCCGACTTGTCGCGCTGGTTCACCTTACGATCGGCCGGCAACAGGTTCCAGAGATCATCGCAGGGCCATGCCGACCAGGGAAAACAATGGTCGATGTCGAGGTTCTGCGGCGTTAGCCGTTTGCCGCTCCAGACGCAGAACAGCGGGGCCTCCTGGAGACGCTCCAAGGCGATCCTGCGCGCGAACTCCGTGTCGCGTTGCGGGTCCGACCATCGCATCGCCTGCGCGTACGTCTCTTCCGGGATTTGCCGGTCCTGCCCTGCCGCGTACCCCTTCATGATCCGGACCCATTCAGCAATCAATGCCGGTTCGATCCAGATGTTGAACCGGGTCAGCGCCTTCCAGATATTGGTGGGAACCCGCAGGTAACCGAAGCCGGACAGGTAATCGCCATCGAGCTCCAGACCGGTCACCAGGCGTGGCCGGCCCTTTCCGGGCGCCGTCACCCCGAACACCCGGCGGTGGTCCGGGTAGGATGTGTATTTAATTGGCATCACTTTAAGGTTGTCGACCACATTCTTGACGGCTTCATGGACCCATTTCGCGGTGGCGCCCTCAAACCGGGCGGCAACCCGCAAATCGAGGTGTGACACCCCCTGGATCTCCCGGTAAGCCCGTCTCACAAACCCGAGGCCTTCAAGGGGCTGCTCATGGCTCGGCATCTGGGGCAAGTTGGCCGCAAGCAACGGCTTGAACTGCCGCAACCAGTAAAGGCCGACTAACCCCAAAGGCACCTGCACGAACTCGTCCTCGTCCGCACGGACCAGCCCCAGCGAACTGTTCGCGATCCGGGCCAGTACCCGGAGCAGCGCCAGTTTGTATGTGGACGACTTGCTGTTCTCCAGGATGATGTGCCGCAACAGGGGTAAGGCGCCGGTGCCGTCGTCCGGTAGACGGATCAGGATCTGTTCCCAACTGACGCCCTCGCGATTCATCTGGTCCGGGGCTTTGCCGGCATGCGCGACATAGGCCCCGTGTTCCCGGGCGAGCTTCTCGAGTTCTTCAACTGAAACCGGAAACCTGATTTCCCGGTGTTCTTGCCCGGCGTCTGCTGTGATTGATGACCCCCGTTCCTCCCCGCGTTTCAACGTGATCGCGAGGGCGCCGGTCGGCTTCAGTAAGGTGACCAGCTTTCGGAAGGCGCGCTCGCGCTGGGCGGGCGGCACATGGTGCCAGACCGCGTTGACCATGATGAAATCGAAGGTGAGCCCGCTGCGGTGAAGTTCTTCCAAACCGGGCAACCGGTCGTTGATCCAGCGAATCCGGCCGCTCTGGGTGCGGCCTAACTGCTCTGCCTGGCGCCGCATCTCCACCGAGGGTTCGACCGCGACGACCTCGTAACCCTTACCGGCCAACCATACGGCGTCTCGCCCGGCGCCCGCGCCGACATCGGCGACCAACCCGCCCGCGGGTGGCAGGAACGGTTCCAGCCACGCATTCACCGCAGCCGGATTTAGCGTCTCATGGCGCTCAACGACTTCCCGGGCGTGGGTATCGTACCACGCCAACGCGTCTGCCGTGTTGAGCTCTTGTCCGTCCGCGCCCATTAGAGATGATAGATCAGGGCAAAGCGGCGCGCGTGCTCAAATCCCACCCCCTTTCCGACGACCATGGGCGTCATCGTTAACGGATATTCGCCTTGCGCTCAAGCTGGCTGCGGTTTCTCTGGCGGCCCCAGGTGCGGATCCCCCCTGGGCAAGAGTGCCGGAGTGCGCCAAGCGCCGGTGCCCCCGCTCACCCTCAAGCGCATCCACAGGTAACTTACGGAAAATGCCGGGATTTCCTTTGGACTGACAATTAGCCAGGCAAATCGATATCTTCGAGACAACGCAATGAGCATCAAGGAAATCCTCGACGAGCTGCCGAAACTCACGCCGCAAGAGCGTCAGGAACTTCGCGACTGGCTGAATGCCGATACGTTTCCCGAGACTGACGGGCTGATCGCCGCTGCCGATGAGGGGTTGAGTTCGGCCGCAACCGAACCGCGCCTGAGCATTGAGGAGGCGCGCGGGACGATCAGACGATGGGCTATGAAGTTAAAATAACGAGCCGGGCCGATCGGGATCTCGTCGAAATCCTTGATTACATCGCAAGCTGCGAAAACGACGCTGGCTGCCGGAAACGCCTAATACCATTCAGACAGTTATCTCGGTAGAATGTCGCCTCAGGGGATGTCGGCGCCGGAGGATCCTCCGTAGCCGGTCGAATCGGTTTTAGGCCCAACGGGCCGGGAGACAGACGGTTAGATGGCCTGAAGGGCCAAAGGAACCTAGCCCAGGGCTTTACCCCCTGGGTAACCGTCAAATCACGATCGAGCCCTCCTAAGGCGTCACGCCTGTACGCCCATCCCAACAAACGCCCGCCCCGCCGGAATGGATTTGCTGAAGGGGCGGCAGAACCCGCCAGCAAGCAACGCCTTCTGCCGGCCCGTTGGGCCGGGACCGTTTATACGGTCTGATAGGTGTAACGTTGGCAGGGCGCCTGGGAAGGAAGACAAGATTTTACCTCTATGGCATAGGAGCTCTTGGCCACTGATGGAAAAAGCTTCGGGCCGCACGCGCGTTGAGCCACCGCGGCCGCCAACGCGCCGGATCGGGTCGCTGACTTTGGGGGAAATCCGGGAGTGGCTGAGGCCGACAACGTGTCGACCACCCGACTTTACGACCGGCGCCGCTCCCGCCCTGAGGGCAGCCCCATGTTCCGCGTCGCCTGTTGAGAGCTAAATCTTTTTACGATTCTTGACCGTTTAGCGTACGCTTCGGAGCGGATTCTGCAATCACCCCCGGCCTGCCATGACGACCCCTGAACGTACCACCGCCGAGGTCTTTCCGCGCTATACGGGACGCGAGGTGCTCGCCGACAGCGCCACCCTGAAATGGCCGGGGCTGTTCGCCCGGCGCTACCATTTCCCTCGCGTGGTGAACGGCTTTCTCGTGCCGGCCACGGCCGAACCCCTGATCGTCTGCACCTTGAACGGCTCAGCCGAGTTTCAGGAACGGGACGTCGGCGGGGCCTGGCTGCCTCAGCACGTCCGGCGCAAAGATATCTTTGTGACGGGCTCCAAGACCCCATACGAGTTGCGCTGGCGCTCCCCGGTGGGAGCGGGACTGGACCTCATCCACCTCCACTTGGCCGTGGACCAGTGCCTGACCGCCTTCGAGATGATCCACCCAGGCAAGGCGGACGCCGTGGAGGTGACCGAGTTCTTCGGCCGGGATGAGACGCTGGCGCAGCTGAGTTTTGCCTGTGCCGAGATGCTGTCGGCCCGAACGGCGGGGAATGCAAAACGCGTCGCGGCCTTCGCCCGGTTGCTGGCGATTTACCTGGCCGAGCAATACGCCAACGTCGCCGTCGCGCCGCGGCCGGACCGGCGCGGCGGCTTGCCGATCGCCCGGCTCCATAAGATCGAGGACTATGTGCATGGGCACCTGGCCGAAAGCATCTGCATCAGGGCGCTGGCGGAGTTGGCTGGGCTGAGCCCGTTCCATTTCGCGCGCGTGTTCAAGCAGGCCACCGGCATGACGCCGCACCAATTCGTGACCCGCGAGCGCATGCTGCGGGCGCAACAATTGATTCGGGAAATCTCCCGCAGCCTCATTGAAATCGGACTCGAAGTCGGCTACATCAGCCCGAGCCATTTCGCGCAGGTCTTTCGGCGGGAGGTGGGCGTGGCGCCCACGCAGTTCCGCCGCGCCCTCTAGGGCAGGAGCACCACACGGCTTTTTCCCGCAAGAATCCGACAGGGGCCGCAGGATTCCGCGAGCGGCCGCTGCGTCAATGGCCGATGCTCAGGCCGAACCTTAAGTATGCAACCTCACCAGAACCATTCACTACCCTATGGCCACGAAAGCTCGATTCATTACGGGCGCTGCCGGGCGCGGTCGGCACCGGCCTACTGGTCGCCGCGGTCGCCGGAGGGCTGGGGGCTCTGCGCCCACACAACTCCTCCCCGGCTTCGTGGGGGGGGCTATCCGCCTGGCGGATGAGGTGAGCCTCCAAGAAGGCCTTCGAAGCAGAAAACAAGTAAGGAGAAACCGATGCAAAAGCGCAAACTTGGAAACCGCAACCTGGAAGTCTCGGCCCTCGGCCTTGGGTGCATGGGCTTGAGCTCTGGGTATGGGCCGGCCACCGAGAAACAGGCGGCCATTGCCTTGATCCGGTCGGCCGTCGAACGCGGCGTTACCTTTTTCGATACCGCGGAAGTCTACGGCCCATTCACCAATGAAGAACTGGTGGGCGACGCCGTCGCCCCCTTCCGTGGCCAAGTGGTCATCGCCACCAAGTTCGGCTGGAGGATCGATCCGGCTACCGGCGAACGGTTCGGGCTGGACAGCCGGCCCGAGCGCATCAAGCAGGTCGCCGAGGGCTCGCTCCAGCGGCTCCGGGTCGACGCCATCGACCTGTTTTACCAGCACCGGGTTGATCCGGAGGTGCCCATCGAAGAGGTGGCGGGGGCGGTCAAGGACCTGATCCAAGCCGGCAAGGTCAAGCACTTCGGCCTTTCGGAAGCCGGCGCGCAGACGATCCGTCGCGCGCACGCCGTCCATCCGGTCACGGCTATCCAGAGCGAATACTCGCTGTGGTGGCGAAAGCCGGAAGAGGAGGTGCTGCCGGCGCTCGAAGAACTCGGGATCGGCTTTGTGCCCTACAGCCCCCTGGGCAGGGGCTTCCTGACCGGCAAGATCAACGAAACCACCGGGTTCGACCCTGCCGACCTTCGCAGCCGCATCCCCCGGTTTACGCCGGAGGCTCGGGAAGCCAATCAGGCATTGGTGGATTTACTTGGCCGCATCGCGCAGCGCAAGAACGCGACGCCTGCTCAGGTTGCACTCGCCTGGTTGCTGGCCCAGAAGCCGTGGATCGTGCCGATCCCAGGCACCACCAAGCCGCATCGCCTCGAGGAGAACCTCGGCGCGGCCACCCTCGAGCTTACACCGGACGACCTGCGCGAGGTCGATGCTGCCGCCTCCAAGATCCCCGTGCAAGGGGCTCGGTACCCCGAAGAGCTGGAGCGAATGACCTACCGCTGAAGGGTCGCGTTGGACTACCTGGATCGGGGGGCGTGAACGTGTACTTCGGGGTCGACCCGAAGGCGGCGAAGAACCCGCTGGAACACCCCGCCGTTGTCCAAGTGGCAGCCAAACACGGCAAGACCCCGGCGCAGGTCATCCTCCGCTGGCATATCGATCAGGGGCTCTCGGCCATCCCCAAGTCGGTGCGGCCGGAACGCATCGCGGAAAACATCGACCTCTTCGATTTTGTTCTGAGCCAGGAGGAACTCGCGCCCATTGATGCGCTCGACACGGGCGTGCGCGCGGGTGCCAATCCTGAAACGGTCAACGCCGGAACGTGGCCCATCCGGATCGACGAGTAGTAAGCACGAAAGGACCCACCAATGACTGAATGGTCAAAAGACGAACTGCGCAAGATTGCCGAGGCCGATGACCTGCACATCGCACCCTTCCGCGAAGACGGTAAAACTTACGGCACCCTGACCTGGATTTGGTCGGTCGCGGTTGCTGATAGCCTCTATGTGCGCGCGTACCACGGGAAGGGCTCCCGATGGTATCAGGCGGCCTTGCGCCAGAAGGCGGGGCGGATCAGGGCCGCGGGCCTGACCAGGGACGTAACCTTCGAGCCGGTCGACGGGCCGATTAACGACCGCATCGACGAGGCCTACCGGGCGAAGTACGGCGACAGCTCCTACTTGAGCCCCATGATCGGCGCCCGCGCCCGCGCCGCCACCGTCAAGGTCATGCCGCGCGAGGAAGGCGGTTAGTCACTAACCAGATCGCGGGTGAATGGCGATCCCTTAAGGCAAGTGAACCATTAGGAGCAAAACAACGTGGCTACAAATCCGAATACCCCGGGTTATGCAGGCGATGATGCTGTTCACGGCGTCGCGCCGGCGCTCGGACCGTACACGCATGGTACACTTGAGGAGGTATGGAAACGACCTGGTCTATCGGCGCGAGATCGTGGCCTCATTACGGTCGCCGTTCTGATCGCGCGTAACCAGGCGTCTCAGTTGTCGTTCCACCTCGTCCGGGCGCTCGATAATGCAGCGGGCGGCTTCGGTCGAGCAAAACGTCGGGCCGGTCGCTCCGGGCATCGTGCAATACACCAGCGATCCCCTGTTTCGTGACCTGTGGTTGCGTCCGGCGCTCGCGCCTCGGGACCGCAGTCTCGTGACCCTCAGCGCGCTCATCGCCTCCGGCCAGGTCGCACAAATCCCGTATCACCTGAACCGGGCGATGGATAACGGCCTGACACAATCGGAAGCTTCGGAAGTGCTTACGCACCTGCTCTTCTACGCGGGTTGGCTGAACGTGATGTCCGCCGTGCCGGTCGCGAAGGAAGTCTTCGAGAAACGCTCCAAATGAAAAACGCGCTTTTACTTGGCGCAGCGTCGTTGTCAATCGGTATGACCACACTCGCGCTGTTCGGTAGCGAGGAGCGCGGCGTCAGTGATGGCGTTCGGGATCGGTTTATCGGGGCTTGGCGGCTGGCCTGGCTTGAAGAGGAAGGCGCGGACGGGAACGTTCACCGGGCTGACTGCACCGGGCTGCTCGTCTACACGCGCGACGGCCATATGTCGGTGCAGGTCATGACCGCGAAAGGCAGGCAGGAAATTCCGTTGTGCCAGTCCAATATGCGCAAGGCGGCTACAAAGCTTCCTATGGCACCTATGAGATCGACGAACGCGCTCACACCTTCAAGTATCACGTGGACGGCGGACTGGTGCGCACCCTGATAGGCAAGGACCTGACGCGCGTGTACGAGTTGTCAGGCGACCAGCTGATCGTGGAGTCGTCTAACCCGAATGAACACCGACGCGTTCGCCGGTCCGATCGACGGGGCGTCAAAGGCGTCCGGCGCAGCACAATCCTTCGTGCGAATCCGGCAACGCGGGCGCGGACGGCTACATGGGCCGCCTGGTCGCGTTGCCTGCGGCTCGCGACGTATCGCCGCCCGTTCTTTCCTCCTCCCTTGGCCTACTCGCGCCAGGCCGAATTAAGGATGATGCTGCAAAAGTTGGCCCGTCTGAATGTTGGATCCAGCAACGCGAGCACGTCGTCGTTCATCGTGCCGAAGGTGGTCTCGGGCTTGTGGCCGAACCCGTCGTAAAAGGCTTGGATGAGCTTTTCCTTGAAGGCCTCCCCGCGCGGATGGGCCTTGAGTACCGCCTCCCGCTGGGCGTCAGGCACCTCATGGTAGCCGATCCCGAGGACGTCCAAATCGACCCCGGCGGTCACCAGCGCCACTTCGGGCTTTTTGTGCCGGGGGGATCCGGAGAATCGATGTTTCCCGAGCATACTTTTTCACACGTATTTGAGAGACCGTAGCTAAATGGTATAAGTCCCTGGCTGCTCTCGATCATCCCTTCGGGATCGCCCCTGCGGGGCAAAGACAGCTCAACCGACGTGAAAACCGGTGTAGCGAGTAAGTGTAAGACGTCCGAAACAGCCGCCGGCACACTGCCCTTTCTTGTTCGTCGCGTGGCGTGTAAATGACCATCACCTCCGGCGGTACCACGCCAAAGCTTGAGGAGAAATGGGGTTCGGCCCACCCGCGAACGATGGCCCAATGGGCGCAACTCAACGGTAATGTAAGATAGATCGTCGGTGCGTCGAACAGAACCCGCCCAAACTCCCTGCCGGTGATGAAGATAGATCGATCATCGGTGGCCAGGTCTTCGTTTACCCGGAGGGACACCAGGTTCTCGCTGCCAACCGGCCAGGGGCTTGTCTCGACGCCCGGCCACGTTGTCACCTCGCCAACGAGCTCACGTAACAGGCGCTCGTCACCATTGTCGCTGGACTGGATGTGGAAGGGGCCACGAATCGTGGCAGGTCGCCTACCCCTCCTGGTGGGAAGGGTGAGGGGGTCAATGGGTAGGCAGGTCTCATTCCGTAAGTTGTCCATAACTTTCTGTGGGCTGCATCGGGCCCGGGATCGGAGGTTGCGAGCGCGCTTCGTTCATCCAAAGTGACTCGGGACAAATCCTATCACCGGCTGACGAGCGGTTGTATGCGCCGGAAGCGCTGATTTTTATGGCTCGGTAGACCTACTGCGGGGCCGTACCACACGGCGAGGGGAGTTGCTTCCGCGGTCGTCAGGTCCGTGGCGGCCAGTCAGGGGCCATACCGGCAGGCGCGAACGCCGGAAGGAAACGCGACGTGCCGCTCGAGCCGGCATCGCTTCTTCAGCGGCGCAACGAAATCACAACCCCGCCGAGCCGTGCGTCCTTTTCCATGTGACGGTGCGCCGCGGCGTATTGCTCCAGTCCGACAAAGACCCGATCGATCTTGGGCGAAAAGCGGCCCGCCGCCAAGGCGTTCGAAATAGAGTGCTTCGCACGCTCGACGGCTTCGGCCCTTGCCGGAAGGCCCAGTCTTGGATGGCCCGTAAAATCGAACACCCGGAAACTGGGGTGCACTTTGAGCCCCCGTAAGGCGCACGCGCCCAGGGGTAACGGCGTTCCGCTGTCCATGGCGCCCAGCTGGCCGTAGACGATGACCCAGCCGAAGCGTTTGGTTGCCCAGATGAGCTCTTCGAGACCGGGCCCGCCCACCGCGTCGTAAATCACTTCGGCCCCAAGCCCCTCAGTGCGTTCGAAAATGGCGTCAAGGATATCCTCACGGCCGGCGATGAGGACTTCATCTGCTCCAGCGGCGAGCAGTCCTTCTCGTTTTCCCTCCGAACGCGTCACGGCGATGCTTTTAGCCCCGATGGCATGGATCGTTCGGAGGGCGGCAACGCCCATCGAAGAGCTGGCCGCGGTTACGACCACGTGTTGGCCCCTTTGGAGGGCGGCGAGTTCCACCAGCGCAAAGTAAGCCGTGAACAGCCCGGTATTGGCAGCCGCCGCCTGTTCCGGGCTGAGGTTTTGCGGGTAGGCCAGCAGTGCGCCCTCCGGGTAGAGGATGGCCTCGCCGTGCGCCGTGTAGTCCAGGAGCGATACGGCGGGAAAGGTTGACACCTGGTCGCCCACCTTAAGGTATTTGACCTCGGGGCCCACCGCCTCAACCACCCCGGCAGCCTCGTAGCCGATTTGTGCAGGAAACACCGGCCCTTCGCAGTAAGCGCCCTGGCGCCAGAGCAGATCGATCCGGCTCAAAGCCAGGGCCTGCGCCCGGATGAGCACCTCGCTTCCGGCCGGCTTGGGCCGGCGAACGTCCTCGATCCTCAGTACCTCCGGGCCGCCCGTTTTATAGAAGCGGATCACTTTGGCGGTTTCGCCCGTGTCGGGTTGGGCCGTTGGCACTTGAGGGCAGTTTACCCCGCTCGAACGCTTGCAGCGATGAGCCGAACCGGTCGTTTTTGTTAGTTCTAAAGGGCTATTCTGCCCGCACTCGACGGGTCGCTACCGTGCGTGACGGCGCAGGGCGTTTCATTTGGCGCCGGTGCCTGCTGCTCACTTGATGGGCCCTTTGACGAGCCCTTACACCAGTGCGGCACGCGCTGAAGACGCCTCGTCAGGCTGCATCATAGCGAGGTGTGCTTTTTGCTTTTCTGCGCCGTGCGCACCAATTCGCCTTTTGCTGGCTGATCAGGCAAAGACGGGTATAAGGTGCGGGGTATGCGTCAGACGAACTCCAGGTCGATCTCCGGGGGGTGCGCCTTACCGCCAGGCAGAACGGTTGACGGGGGTGCGAGAGTCAAAGGCGCCGGGCCGAGAGGCCGGCGCCTTGAGGGCGCCGACCTCTTTGCCCCGTGATCTCTGCTCGAACGCCGTTCAACGGTTCTCCATGGCGTAAGGCGCAGCCATCGGAGACAAACCTGGAGTTGGTCTGACGCATACGCTCGAGGCCCGGAGCGGTTTCCCGAGGCAGAGACCGGGGGGCATGAATTTTTCGCTCTGTTCCCTGGGAAATCCCGGAAAAATACGCGGCATTAAGCGTTCCGCGTGGGCCTGAATTGTGACTGCAGGACAGGAAGAATTACTAACGATTGTGAAAGATTCCTAAAGATTAGGAAGGATTCCTAAAAAAACTTTGAGCTTGTCCGTACGATGTGCGTACAAGTGATTATTAACCGTTATTAACCGTTGTTAACCGTTGTTAACCGACGGTGACTCGGATCAAAAGGGCCAGCATGAACGCCACAAAATCGAGAAAAGAAGACCGCATCGAGCTGCGCGCCACGGCCGCGCAGAAGCGGATTTTGCAGGAGGCCGCAGATGCAACGCATGCGGATTTGAGCCAGTTCGTCTTGCGGGCCTCGCTGACGGAGGCGGAAATCATCCTCTCCAGCCGGTCCCTGTTCGTCCTCGATGACGATAAGTGGAACCGGCTTACGGAGATGTTGGATACCCCGGCCGCCGCGCCGAACGCCGCCCTGAAAGAGCTTTTGACGGAGCCGAGCGCCCTGGAACGCTGACCCTGCCTTATGTACGGGTCGCCGGTCCCGATCGGGAATTTTCACGTTGTCGAATCTTTCGACTGCGGTAAAGAGCCGCTCGACGTCTTTCTCAAAAAATACGCGAGCCAAAACGAGGTACGCTTCTTGAGCCGCACGTTCGTGATCGCGGGCCGAGACAACCGCGTGGTGGGCTACTACACCTTAGCTGCGGCGGGGGTGGCGCATGAAGAGGCCCCCCTTGAGCTCAAAAAGCGGCTCCCCAAATACCCCATCCCGATGATCCTCCTGGCCCGTTTGGCGATCGACAGAAACGTTCAGGGGCAAGGGCTGGGCGCCGCACTCTTAAAGGACGCGTTCCGAAAGGCGGCTGCGGTCAGCGAGATCGTGGGCGCCCGGGCTTTGCTCGTTCATGCCAAAGACGAAGAGGCCAAGGCTTGGTACAAGAAATACGGTTTTGTCGCAAGCCCCACCGACCCGCTGCACCTGTTCTTGCCGATGGAAACGATCAAGGGAATTCTCCCGCCCTGACGATCGTCGGCGCGCACTCTGCGACCAGGCGCTCGGCGCGGTCCGGCCGGGGCGTTTCGCCACCCTTGCCAGCGCTGGCTGAAGCGTTGTTGCCCTTTTAAAGCGGCCTCAAAACCGGCTCTGCGCACCGATCCGGCCGGGGATTGCTTCACTTCTTTCATGCCTTTCATAAAAAAGTGCCCAAAGATGAGCGACTCCGCCTGCACCCGCGTTTCGGTATGGCTGCCGGGGCTGACCCGTCAGGACCGTCTATTCCTGTGGTGGCTGGCGTACCGGTGCCCGGAATGCCCGATCGACCTCGCCACCCTGTCGGCGGCCTGCCAGACATGCCGTACCCGTACCCGCGGGCGCTCGAGCTCGTGACGCAGTACCCGCAAGCCTGGGCACGCATGCTCGAGAAACGCCGTGCCCGCATCCTGAAGCTGGCCGACCCGCACACCACGGCATGCCGGGTTTCTGGCGCGCTGATTGCCGATCTGAAATGCCGACCCCTGCGGAGGTACCGGAAGGTGCGTCAAACCGGGCTGCTGTGACGGGCCGAAAAAACCTCACGCACGCGAAGCGATCACGGGAAACTCAGCCGCGTTTCGAGACCTGAAAGGGAAAAAACGTGCAAGCAATGTGCAAGCAGGCTGAAGGGCTGTAAGGGGGTGTTTCATAAGTGCCTCAGGCTGAGGCGTGCACCCGGCATGATTCGAACATGCAACCTTCTGATCCGTAGTCTTTAGGTGCCGGTGACCCGGCCTGAGGCGACGTGACCCGATATGACCACTAAAGTGGCTGATGGACAATGGGTTACCACCAGTCCAGAGTTTCGCCGATCGGGTCATAACCGGTCATAAACCCGCAGACATGAACCAAAAAAGTGTCCAAGCATCGGGTTTGCTTGGACACTTTCCCAAAACACTTTTCCAAAACTGACGTCCGGTATTGGCGGTGAGCGATTTTCGCCAGAGGCACATGCGCGGGAGTAAGGTTCTACTCATGAAAATTGGTCCGTGAAATTCGGAGCACGATAGAACGGTACGCGAGGGCCTTTCGCGCCGAACAAGCGAAATGATCAGCCAAAGATTCGGCGTTTTCACCGCACGCGTATTCCGTTTCCGGAGACTCGCGTCGCAGCCGACCGCTCGCGAATCATCATGACTCGTGTGCCCGCTTCGCCTCCGTTTCGGGCCCTTGTGTGCTCCGCTGGCGCAACCGGCCAGCGAGTGCAGAGGGTCCTGAACGATTCCTGATCAGGCGGCAACTCGGAACCGTGCTATCTTTGGAACGCCCGCCATGAATTTTGCAGAATATTTTGAGCGTGATCCCGCGATCTGCGGCGGAGAACCGGTCCTCAAAGGGACGTGCGTCACCTTACGGACCGTCTTGGCCAGCCTCGCGGAGGGTAGCTCTTTCGAACAGATCCTGGAGGACTATCCCTCCCTTACCCCAGATCAACTGCGGGCAGCGGTGGCTTTTGCGGCGGCCTCCGCCAAAAAAGACTTGCCGGCCCAAGTGACGCCAGCCCTCGGGTGAAGATGAAACTCGACGAGAATATCCCCGTCTCTCTGGTGCGGGTTCTCGCGGGGCTCGGGCACGATGTACAGACCGTCCACGCGGAAGGCTTGGTGGGGCGAAAGGACCAGGAGATTTGGAGCCGCTGCCAGGCCGAAGGCCGACTGCTCATCACGCAGGATTTGGATTTCTCTGACGCGCGGCGGTTCCAGCCCGGGACCCACGCCGGGCTCGTGCTGGTTCGCTTGCAGCAGCCGGGGCGAAGCGGGTTGATAAATGTCCTATCCTGGGTTTTCCGAGCCTATGACGTGGAGGGCTGGAGAGGCTGCTTTGTGATCGTATCTGACACGAAGGTTCGGGTGCGGCGGAGTTGAGGGGTCCCGGCGGCCAGCGGCAAAGGCAACGAGACCTGGACCTGCGTCAAGATCCTAAGGCGGTCGACAAACGCTTGGGGTCCTGATTATTTTTTGGGCTCGGAAGGCAGCCGGTAACGCGGCTCGCCGCATTACCGCCGGGTCGATGGGGTGAAAAACCGTGCTTGCGTGATCTGCACATCATCATCAAAGACATCCCGGGATAATTGGCCCGAGGGACGATTACGGAAGCGATCGTTGTCGATTTTCCCGAATTGACCAAGCAAGGCGCGCTGGTTTGTCGGACCCGCCACGCGGCGGATTAAGAAAAGCAATCCATTGCCACATGAGCCTCAACGACTTGCCGCTGCGCAATCGGCCCCTCTCAGGTTCTGTCGCGGGCATCCGAAGACGTTCCGCCCTCAGAGAAAAGGTCCTGGTCATTTCCTGGCGGTCCACACAGTTGGTAGCCCAGTTGGCGATAGGTAGCCAAGCGTTTGCGATGCATCGACACGGTTAAGGGATTGTCGGTCTCGACATAATCGTAGATGCGGACATCCGTCTTGCCGGAAGAGCGCCTATGCAATCGTCCTGCGTATTGGATGAGCCGTCCGGTAAAGGAGATCGGCATGGCAAGCACAAGGGTGTTTAACTCCGGGAGGTCAAACCCCCCTCCGAGGAAGGAGGAGGTGGCAAAGAGGACGAACGGTTTACCCTCGCCGGCCAATCGGTGAAGTTCTTGGAACAGCGCCCGGCGTTGCTTTTTCCCCACGGACCCATCGATCCGAAAAAGCGCGTCGCCAACGTCGCCGAGACGTTCGCGGGTGAGGCTCTGCAGGCATTGGAGATGGTCCTTTCGGTCGCTTAACACCGCGCAGAACCGCTTCTCGCCAATCGCACTGGCCACGTCCGCCACGATGCTTCGGTTGCGTTCCGGCGAATTGACAAGCCCCTGCCAGACCAGATGAATCGGCGCTCGCTGCTCCGGCAACCCCAGCACAAGCTGGCGGACAATCAGGGTGCGCGCCACCGCATCGTCATGGTCCATTTCGATCCGGTGACGGATCGGTCCGCACTGAAGATAGAGAATCTTTTGGAGCCCGTCCTTGCGAACGGGCGTGGCCGTCAACCCGAGGGTAAACCGGGCAGGGCACTCCTTGAGAGTGGCTTCAAAAGAGGCGGCGGGCACATGGTGGCATTCGTCGATGATGAGGTGGCTGTAATCAGCAAACAGTGCTGCAGCGGAGTCGGCTCTGGCCACCGCCTGCAGCATCCCGAGAGCGAGCGGCGCGCCGGTGTGGCGGGATGATTGAAGAATGTGAATGGCGGATTTCTCAAGGCCCAGGAATGCTTGAAGCTGGGCTCGCCATTGCTCCAGCAGCGGCCTTCGGTGCACCAGAATCAAAGTCGATACCGCTCGGGCCGCGATGGCGGCGCATGCAATGACGGTTTTTCCGGACCCGGGGGGTGCCACCAGCACGCCGTCCTCGTGCTCAAGCAAGGCGTTAAGCGCGACGCGTTGAGCTTCGGTCAGCTTGCCGGTGAACGAAAATGGGACGGCGTTTGCCGGCGGACGCTCATCGGACATGGCGAGGGTGCCGCCGGCCTTGAAGGAGTGATCGGATTTGAGCGAGCGTGCCACGTGGCAGGATGAGGTGACCCGGCCGGGTGGCTCCGCAGAAGATAAAGCGCGGCGTGTTGTAGGTCGGGAACCGCAGCCGTTGCTTCTCATAAAAAATGGGATTGGCGAAGGTGGCTAACCGTCGCAGCGAGGCGATGAGACAAGCCGGCAGACTTTCGGTTTTGACTTCGATGTTCGCCGTGCGTCGTGCGGTAACGACGCCGTTGAAGATGCCATCCGGGACAGAAGCGGGAATGACGTCCAGGGCCTTCTCGTCGTACCGCAGCGAGAAGCTGTCCGGTGGGTGATCGAAGCTGGCATCGTCACTTAGCGGGCCGATGCAATCGAGCACGCTGCGCAGTTCGTCCGGAGAAACCTTGCGGACTTGGCTGAGGTAACGCCACTGGTCCGGGATCGGTGAAAGCCTCTCGTCGAGAAACACCGTGTTGCCGTGTTCTCGGGGCAGTTTCTGCAAGGGTAACGCAATCAGGTTTCCAAACCCGCCTTCGGGCAGCGTATCTTGGTTGGGGAAAAATCGATCATAGGTGCTCAGCTTGATGCCGGGATGGGAGCAGGAAGCCTTGGCCGTGATGAGGGTGGCTAGCCGGCTAGCCAGCGACGCAGCCACAGGCGATGTGAAGAAAATCCAGGCATGGGCGCCTTGGCCGGACCGTGAACGCTCGATACTGGCTTCGACGCCGAGCGCCGCGGCAGCATCTCGGTAAGCGGCCACGTCAGCCTCCCAACCCTCCCCGTCGAAATCCGCTGCCAGGAACGTGCAGGTGTTATCTTCCCGGATCGCGTAGGTCCCAATGGTATGACGGCCGGTAAGGTGGGCGATAACGGCCGCTTCATCGAGCGCAGGGAAATTCTGATGAGGACACTCGGAACATTTGATGCGGGGTTTTTCACAAACCCCGCGCACCCATTCATTGCGGCACACCGGGGCGTAACCTTTCTTGCCAGAAGCCGGATTTTCCCAAAGCCGTGGATACACCGACTCACGGGCTCGAAACAGCGCGAGGAAAAGCGCTGCTTTCTCATGGGGCGTCGATGGCGCAGCTGCGGGAACGGATGGAGGAGGGGTAACGTGCGACTGGTTGCGCAATGCGGCGAGCTGCTCAAGGAGCAACCGTTTTCGCGTGTCCAGGTCCCGAAGCTCCTCCTCGATCGCCTGGATGTGACGCGCCAATGGCGGCGGATTCAGGTGGCTCTGCCCGGCTAACGCCATGTTCAGCGATCCCAGTGGGACCTTATCAATTAGCACGCGCGTTCAACGATGCACAGCCCTCAGAAGCCAAGCGGCTGCGAAGGAAGAACAAAGGCGGTTTCGTGCGGTCGGGCCGCAACCGAAGCAGCGGTTGACCGGACTTCAACAAGACGATGGCGTGAATGTCAATAGCCTTCTCGCTATGAGCGCTCCCAAGCCCTCAGGAATTCTTCTCGCGAGATACCGGTCTGGGTCAGGGCGGTTCGTAACGTCGAGCCCTTGATGGTACGGTGATGGGGAAGGGTGAGCGGTGTGCGGCTCCCATCGGCTTCGAGCCGACTAAGCGCGACGTGATTGCCACGACGTACGACTTCGAAACCGAGCGCGGCCAGCGTGCGCAACACCCGCTCAAGAGGAGCGTCTACTGGGAACTTGGCCATACCCTCGCAGAGGGCCGCAATCAACCAGGGACGGCCACTTCGGTGACGAACGCTTCGAGGATTGGGCCATCCTCAGCCGGGGCAAGCGATTCTGGCCCGAACGTCTCGACATGAAACGCGATGGCGGAGCGCACGTCTGCCAGCGCCGCTTCGTAAGTATCGCCTTGGCCGAGGATCGCCCCGCGCCCGAGCCCTAAAGGGTAGGCCACAAAGCCATCGGGGTGTTTCTCGATCACCAGCTTCAGGTGTGACGGCATACAGCCGATTTTCGAGGAATCGGGGTTTAGAAGCAAGCCGCCGGTGGGTTTGCCTTGCGGGCGCTTGCGCAAGAGAAGGGCCGGCCAGCCCTGCCCGAGCAAGCTTACGGCAAAAAATCGCGGGATCCGTGAAGGGAAGAGGGTTACCGAATTCCTTTGTTTATCGACGTTTTTCACCAAAGTCGACGTGGCGTTCACCGGCCCCGGTACAACCGCGTTGCCAAGGCTGGACCAATACGTGGGGTGTCCTTGTCAGACCGCGGGAAGGCCGATTTTCTCAGGGAAACAAGCGTATCAAAGGACTTCAAGCTTAAGGAGCATAAGCTGGCACTGGGAGCATAAGCTGGCACTGAGCCGTCGAATAGCGCTTGTAGATCCCCCGGTAGTTATCCCTTGAAAATTAGCCGGAGACAAACCGACCCGACGCGCCGCAGTCACACGGACCGGGGCCACTGAGGACCCCTCCCTTCCATTGGCCCATCCTCATATTTGTCCACATCAGCACGGCCCGACCATAGGAAATTCAAAAACGACTTATTCTGAAACCGGCACGTCTGCGCGATGGCAAGCATGCGAAGGTAACGGCGGGCCCCCTGCTCCGAAAAGGCACCGGAAATCTTGCGTTGTACCGCCAAGTGACGTAGCGCCCGCTCCGCGGCGTTGTTGTTCCAGGGAATCCCATCATCGTCCAAAAAACAGAAAAGCGAGTTTCGGTACCGCTCGAATCGTTTCTGGTATTTGGCGGTGAGTTCGTGATACCCAGAACCCTCGCCAATCCGCTGCTTATAAAAACGCTCCACCTGCTTCTGGTGCTTTCGCAAATGGATCGCCTTCAAGCCGAAGCGCTGGACGTCTTCAAGCATTGGGCCAAGCAGGTCACGCACGGCAGACACGAACTGCTCATACTCGACGTCAAACGGGTTCTTCCATAGGTCATCGTTCAGATCCCTTATAAGATGGACGAGGCATTTTTGTTGCCGCCAGGGTAAACTGTCGTACCCGCAGTAAAAGTCGGAAACCAGGGTGCCGCTAAACCCTGCGAGCAGTTGTTTCAGGAAGTCGGTTTCTCGAGTTTCCGTAAGACGGAAAATCACGCGGCTTCCATCCGTTATGACCCACACAAACTGATGAACGCCAAGGATGCTCATTTTGGTTTCGTCCACGTGGATCACTGGGCTCTGAAGGAGTTGACGAAGCAACAACGCCTCTGCCGGCGCGTATCGATCTGAACACTGATTCACCAGGGTTTCGATGACCCCTGGCTCGATGCGTTCGTGAAAAAAATCTTGGGTCGCCTTTGCGATGAGTCGGTAGGACAAGCGGAGGGCTACCCGCTGATACGCCGCCCAGGCCTGCAACCCGCGACCATAGATCTGATTGCGTGAGCGCTCGAGGGCGGGTGGCAAATACGCTTTGTGACACAGGGGGCAATAGGCTCTTCTTCCGACGTACCGCATGACAACTTTTCTGAACCCGCTTTTGGTCAGTACGAGATCGAGCAGGGATCGCGTGGCGACCCGTTTTGATGGCCTCAAAGCCTGCGCGGGATGCTCGGGGCATTTTCGCTTGCGTGGAACCGAAACCAAACGCCCTTTGGCTTTGGATAGCTTGCCTTTTCTGGATATGCGCCGTCCGATTTGCCTTGAACGGACGCGCGTGCCGGTTTGTGCATCACGGAACCGCAGTTTTTTCTGTGAGTAGTTCCAGTGAGCGGATCTTAACAATCCTTCGAAAGCCCGATGCAATTCGGCTCCGCACTCGGTAGCAGTCTGTTTTGGCGCATCAGCAAAATCCACATCGGTGCGAGTTTTCGATTCATGCACGAGCGTTGTAAGGTGGTCCGCCAGCACGCTCAAGGCAGTGCAGTCATCTTCGTTGTAGGCGATTAATTGATCTTTCAGGGCCGGCAGGTGCTCGTGCTCCCAGCGGTATCGCTGGACGATGGCCTGAAGGCCAGAAGCATCGGGAACTCGCCACCGAGCCCCAAGGGTAGAAGCGATGTCCTTGAGCCCATTGGAGTAGGTAGGAAAGTAAACGCGGGCAAAGATAATGGACACCAGATTGACGGCTGCGTTGATGGCTTTGGCCGACGCCGAGCTTTTGGGCGGTCCACCGTATCGTTCACGCATCCGGGATAGAAACGTAGATTCGTAGTGGCCGTAATGTATCAGGACCGGGTCTGGAATTCCTGACAGAATCTGCAGAAAATCGGTCCAGATTTTCTTTTCTGCATCCGCATCGTCAGCCCAGAGGCTATGCTGGACGAACCCTTGAGCCGTTTTGAAACGAACGCCGATCAGGTAATAGAAATCGCGGTCCGGTAGCCCCTCGACATCCAGATAAACCGGTGTGTTTTGAATGCTCAGCTCGGGAGTTTCGACAATGTAAATTTTGCCCTCCCGAATCGCGAGGGCCTTAAGGGCATGACTGTACTTCGGACGCTTGTCAAACAGCCGTTTCGATCTTCGCCGTGGCCGGAACGTGTAAGAGAGTTGGGTTATGCTAAAGATACCTTTTCTGTGCAATTTTGCCCGTTCTTTCTCTGTCATGCTGGGCAGCAAACTGAGCTCCTCTTTCTCAGTGGCCGCCTGCCGACACCTGGTTCGATACTCGCACTCGATACAATGATGATTGAGAATCAGCTCCGGTGGCGAATGACGGGAAAGCGTGGCGGAAATCTCCTCGGAAAGCATTTTTACCTCGTTCGCCAATGCGGAGGTTTTAACTGTCAGCGAGGATCGGCTGTCATTATACATGAGCTTGCCGAAGCAGATCTCACGGCCGATGAGCTTCGAGAGTACAAATCCATCGAACGCCACCAACAATCTATCAAGGCGAGTAACTTTGCTCGTACGGGCAAACCGAACAGGGACGAACTGCGTGGGCTGGCCACGACCTTTTGACGGGACACGCTCGAGCGCGTGCAGGCTGGATTCAACCTCGTGGCTGCGAAGAACGCATCTGAATGCAATTCGCCATTTGGCCGTCTTAAGGTCAGTCGTGATGGGCCATCCAACGATGCATTCCCCTGTCGCAGTTGCTGCCATGAGGCGGTTGCGACCCTCGCGTTGGCAGGATTCGTTCTGAGTCTGGATCCAGTCGGCGTAAGCATTTCCGGACCCGACTTCGCCGAGGGATCGCAAATAGCATTTGGTACGGCAATGGAAAAAGGCTTCGAAGAGTTCGGCAGTGATTATCATGAGGTCACAAAAGCGACGCGGCGAGCGGGCGCAATCTGTCATCGCGCTGGAGTGCGATCGAGGGGTTCTTGGCTCTGGCCCTGAAGGTTTTCGAGACTGGTTACCTTTATAACCTCGTTCTTCCAGCATCAACACGCGGGGTAGAGAGAGCGGGTAAACCGCGAGTGTAGAAGGCTTCCGGATACCTTCGGGTCAATCGCGTGCTTCCTGATGACCCTTGAGCCAGGGTTCCACCTTTAATCGCTTGACCCGTTTGGGCTAACTTCGAGCAATCCGTACCAGTCCCGGCAATTTGGGTGTAGCGACTCCTTTCCGAGCGGCTACCCGAGTCCTGTCGAAGTGTGATGTTCGTAAGTCAGCCTTGGTCTCCGAGCCCGCTGACGCAATCCGTCCGGACCAGGTGATCGCTTTTTGGATTGGTGCCGGGACACCTCCGCCATCTTGCGTCATCGCAGGAGGGAATGGCCCGTTGCCCCAAATATTGGGGTTCAGAAGCAAGGGGTCGCCACAGAAGGAATGCGCGCCGATTGGATGAACTTGCCTCGGGACACCGCCGGTTGGATATTGCATGCAGGTGGCCGATTCATCACCCCAAATCGCCTACAATGGCGAACTGCAGCCGCTGGCGGAGCTTCTGGCGGGAGTAAAACGACCCGGGGATTTTTACGTCAGCGGTTCCCTGGTGGCACCCCTGCCGCGGCTGGACATAAAGGGCGTCGGTACCATTTCGTTTCCGCTGCCCGAAGCACAGGCACGAGAAGTCATTGGGCAGGCCGAGCGGGCGCCCTACGGCAAAGGCGAGCAGACCTTGGTCGATCCTGCGGTTCGAAAGGTCTGGCAGGTGGCGCCAAGCAAAATTCGGCTCAGCGGAACGGCGTGGCCGGCAACCTTTGAAACCATCCTGGCGCGAGTCACCCAAGGCCTGGGCTGCCAGCAAGCGCCCGTCACTGCCGAACTCTATAAGCTGCTGTTATACGATACGGGCGGCTTCTTCGTTTCGCACCGGGATACCGAAAAGACCCAGGGCATGTTTGGCACGCTGGTGGTCGTTTTGCCGTCGCTGCACCGCGGCGGCGAACTGGTGGTGCGCCATGCCGGACGAGAGGTCTCGCTGGAGTTGGCGACTCAAGATGTTTCGCAACTGAACTACGCGGCCTTCTATGCCGATTGCGAGCACGAGGTTCGTCCTGTCACGGGGGGTAACCGGTTGTGCCTGATCTACAACCTCATCCAGCGGCGCGGGGGTAGCAGGCGATCCAAAGCCTTGGCTGCGCCGGACTATGACGCCGAGATTGCCGCCGCGGCCAAACTGCTTGCGGACTGGACAAAGGGCCCCGAGACGGCGCCGAAACTCGTTTACTTGCTGGAGCACCAATACAGCCCGGCCGGGTTGTCGTTTTCGGGTTTGAAGAACGCCGACGCGGCCCGGGGCAGGGTCCTGGTTCAGGCGGCTCAACGCGCCGGCTGGGCGGTTCATCTGGGCATTGTCCATATCGAAGAAACGGGGCCCGCCGAGCTGACTGGCTACGACCCCTACTATGACCGGTCCGGGTGGGGCCGGGGCTACGACGAGGACGAAGGGGAAGAAGACGAGGCAGCCGAAGACGACTTCGAGGTGGTCGAGATCAGTGACTCCCGGCAATACCTCAGCAACTGGGTGGACTTGCAGGATCGGGCGGTGGATTTTGGAAAAATTCCGCTCGGGGCGGGTGAACTGTTTCCTGAAGGGGCGCTAGACGACGAAAAGCCCGACGAACAACGCGTCATGGAGGCCACCGGCAATGAGGGGGCGAGCTTCGAGCGGGCCTATCGTCGGGCAGCCCTCGTCCTCTGGGACAAGAAGCGATACGCCCAAGTTTTGCTGCAGGCGGGAGCGAGCGCGGCCCTCCCCTACCTGAGGCAACGCATCCAGGAATGGTCTAGCCGACCCGAAAGCTCTTCGGAGCGCTCCCGATCGTGGTCACAGGTGGCGTCCCTGGCACGACGCATCATCGATGCGTGGGCCGCCGGCCCGCATTCTTATCGAAGCTATCTGCGCGATAAAAAGCAGGCGGGCAAACGCGTCGAAATGCTCGAGCTTCTGGACGGCACACGAGATGCCGACCTGATCGGGCGTTTCATCGAGAAGGTGGTGGTGCCTCAATACGACGGGGGCGAAAACGCGCAGTTGGTGGCCTGCAGCCGGTTGTTGGAACCGCCAAAGGCAGCTGAGCTCTTCTCCGCGCTCGTGCAGACACACATGCCTCGATTGCACGGCGCCTGCGTGGACCTGCTGAGCCGGTTGGTGAGCAACCAGGGCCGCAAGCCTGCGCCGGGCCTGCTCGCGGCAAACCGGAAGATCGCGGGCTCGACGGTGAAGGCGCTCTCGAAGATTAACCTTCGTAAGGAGGCATCCCCACACGCGGAACGGGAGGAGGACGAGGACTGGGAGGATGATGATGAATGGGGGGACGAGGAAGTGGAGGGGCAGGAAGAGCTCAAACCCGTTGAGGCAAATTCAGTCGCCACCCTTTTTGACGCGCTCCGGCAACTGGAAGCGCCGAAGCTCGGTGACGCCGCCGCCGCGAGCCTGATGGCCGATCCGGAGACCTATGCGCCGGACACGGTGCTGGTGCCGGCGCTTTCCCGTCTACACCAGCAGCACGGCGCCAAAGCCGCCGATGCGGCTTTCTGGCGCTTATGGAAGCATGCGGCGGAATTTCTCCTGGCGCGCAGTGAGTTTCCACCCCGGGAGCCCACCGATTGGGCTCAGCCGGTTAACCTGGCTTGCCGCTGTGCCGACTGCCGCGAATTGCAAGCCTTCGCAGAAGATCCCGTACGCCAGGTTCACCGACTTCGCGTCCGCAAAGATCGCCGCCGGCACCTGCATCGGGTCATTGACCATTACAAATTGGACATGACGCACCAGACCGAGCGCGTTGGATCGCCCCAGACCCTGGTGTGCACCAAGACGAGGTGGACCTACGAAAAACGTCGCCAACAGTATGCGCAGGACATCCGGCATTTCAAAACGCTTGCGGCGATAGCGGAAAAGTTCCCGAAGAAACACCAACGTCTGCTGGATCGAATGCGTCAAGCCATCGGCCGGGCGGGCCGCTGAGCTCAGATGGTCGGGAAGGAAGAAACCGTCAACGCCACGCACGCTGCGACGTTCGACGTGCGATTGCCTGGCGACTTCGTCGGCGAGGCGTCCTTTATCGACTTCCAGCAACGCCAAAATGCGCCGTAAAAGGCCGGCACCCCGGGCTGGGCCCGAGCTACCTCACGTTCGGCCTTGCGCAGTGGTCAGGCGCCATGCTCTCGTCGGCGACGCCCACCCCCGGAACCGCCGGCTGCACCACTTAGCGAGCTTGCATTAGCATGTCTTTAATCCTGAGGGAGGCTTCGTCGGGGCTCCAACCTGCTATGTCCATCGTTATGTGCGCCCTTTGGTAGGTAGGTCGGAAGTAGGTGATGTCGCGCTTTATTTGCCTCAGATAGAGGCGTCTCTCCCGTTCCGTCAAGTTTCTTTGAATTTGGCGAGAGTCGATGTCGTAAAAGGTAAGTCTTTTGGCGATGTTCTCCGGCGTATCCTGCAGCACAACAACGATAGATTCGGCCCACGTCTGTCCGGTTACGAGGAGTTTAATGATCGATTAGCGCCTTAACGACAGGAGCTTGCGATTGAAAAAGGATGTGAGCGACTTGGAGCCTGATCCCTTATTCTCGAGGCGTGTTCTCGGGAAAAACGATTTTTGCTCAAATT
>JAFBAP010000153.1 GCA_019247695.1 Verrucomicrobiota bacterium
TGTCGAGCGGCGTGCGGCGTGCGGCGTGCGGCGTGCGGCGTTCGGCGTTCGGCGTTCGGCGTTCGGCGTTCGGCGTTCGGCGTTCGGCGTTCGGCGTTCGGCGTTCGGCGTTCGGCGTTCGGCGCAGCATCATGGGAGCCGACTGCCGGTGTCAAGCTCAGCACCACCTCGGGTCACGAATCTGCGTAATCTGTGGATGTTTTATTTCTTTTCTGCGTTCTTCTGCGTGTTCTGCGGATGATTTTCTCTTCTCGTGGTGGTCCGCCCTGGCACCCATTACCCGTTACGAGTTACCCGTTACGAGTTACCCGTTACCCGCTACTTCCCGAGCGCCGCGCTCAGGGCCGATGGCAGGTCAGGGTACCGGAACCGGAAACCGCTGGCCGGCGCTTTTACCGGCAAAACCCGCTGGCTGTCCAGGACGAGGCAGCAGGTTTCCTGCAGTATCGTGCGTAACACAAACGCCGGGACCCCGAGGAACGCCGGCCGGTGCACGATCGCTCCGAACGTCCGGGTAAAATCCGCGTTCCGTACCGGATCCGGGGCGGCGCCGTTGACCGGGCCCGACAAGCGGTCGTGGGTCGCTGCGTGCAGAAAAAGCGCCGCGACATCGTGCACGTGGATCCAGGACATCCATTGCCGGCCGGTGCCCAGTTTTCCGCCGAGACCAAGCCGGAATACCGGCGCCATCAACGGCAACGCGCCGCCATCCCGTCCGAGCACCATCGCCACTCGCACCGTGCAGACCGGCACACCGAGCGAACGAGCGCCCTCCGCCTCCCGCTCCCAGGCCAGCGCGACGTGCGTCAGGAAACCGGCCGAGCCGGCCGGGGACGCCTCCGTGAGCTCCTCATCTCCGCGGTCGCCGTAGATGCCCACCCCGGAGGCGCTGACAAGTTTCCTCGGCTTGGGCGTGCTCCGGGCGATGGCTTCGACCACTTGGCGCGTGCCCTGAACGCGCGAGTCCAGGATGCGTTTCTTTTTCCCGGCAGTCCACCGTCCCATGATCGATTCGCCGGCCAGGTGAATCACGGCCTCGACCCCGTCGAGCGTCAGGTCCGCGCCGAATTTAACGGTTCGATGCGCGCCCGGCACCGGGTTTTCGGGTCGCCGTGAGCAGGCGACGATTTCATGGCCCTGCTGAGGAGCCAGCTTGATGATTTCGCGTCCGACAAATCCGGACGCGCCGGTGAGAGCGATGCGCATCGACGAGGCTAAACGTCCGGTGCCTCCAATCCGGATGCAATCTCAACCTGCCGTCTGCCGCCTAATTATTCGGAAACGTGTGGTGCAACCAGTTGAGCGGGAAACGGCTTCCCGGGCAGTCGGTCGGACGCGGGTTAATTTCGCGATGGCCGAGGACGATGGTGTATTGTCCATCGACCTTACCGACGCGTTGGCGAAGGTACCGGATGAGTTCGTCCAAAGCTTCGTACTGCGCCTGCGTGGGCAGATCACGATTAAAATCGCCCACCAGGCAGATGCCGATCCCGATGTAATTCAGGTAATCGCTGTGGACGTGTCCGCCCGGCAGTTGGCGGGTCCAGCGGTTGCCGATCTCAATCTGGCCGTTGCCGGAGGAACTCCCGTTACCGATCACAAAGTGGTAGGCCAGCCCGTTTGGCATCCGGCGCACGTGCCGGTGGTAATAGTCGAAGATGCGGGCGCTGCCCTGCCGGGTGCCGCTGTTATGCACCACGATGTACTTCCAACGGCCGCGGGCGACCCTGGCGTCGTCGATCGCCCGCCGGATTGCGGCGGTGAGGTAACGCCAGCGGTAATAATCGTATCCGGGTACCGGGGCAAGCTCCTGCCGTGCCTGTCCGCCCGATTTTTCGATGATGATCGGCGCCTGCCCGTTTTTCATTTCCGGGATGGGCTTCGGCTCGTGGACATCCTCCCAGGGACCGAAGAAAAGCCAGCGCCGCCTTCTCTTCGGCGTGGGGGTCGGCACCGGGGTGGGTGTGGGCGTGGGCGTGGTAGGCGACGGGGTCACCGTGGGCGCCGTGGGCGCCGGTTCCTCCGTCATTTCCTCTTCCTCCTCCAGGTCGGGTGCGGAGGCCGGACCGTTCCCGGTCTGGCCGGGCGAGGGCGACGGGCCGGCCGTGCCGTCGGGTCCCGCGGTCGTTTCCGGCTTCGGCACGCCACGCGGCAGCCCCGCCCTGCCGCCGCCCGGGACTGGTGATCTGGTTGCCTCGCTATCTGGCGAACTGCGGAACGGTTTACGGATTGGCCGGGGCGCCGGCGCCGGCGTCGCCTTGGCGCTCGGCGACGGGCTGGGGACCACTTCGATCTGCTGCCGGTTTTTCAAAAACAGGTCTCGAAGCCGCTGGTCATCCTCATCGGTCGATTGGCCCGGTGAACGAATCGCATCCGCACCGAAAAACAGGCCCAGACAAACCAAAAGCAGCCTCACGGCGCCCGGATTACCTGCACTTTGTCGTCCGCAACCCAATCGTTCGTACCCCTATGAACGTGCCGCCGCGTTGAAGTTTGAGGGAAAACTCCAGGCGCACCGGTGTCGAAAAGCAACAGCCATCGGCATTCTCAAATTCTCTGGCGGGCAATGCAGGTATCAGTTACCGTCGCCCTCGTTCGCATACCTCAGCGTCACCCCGAGGGGAAGCGTAAACGGCATTTTTTCGTGGCAAATGAAGAAAATCCTGATTTTCACCGCCGGCTTCGGCGAGGGTCATAATACGGCTGCGAGAAGTATTCGTGATGCGCTTCACCACCTTGCGCCCGCCGAAGCGCAGGTCGAAGTCTTTGACCTGTTCGAGAGTTGCTACGGCAAGCCTTACCATTTTGTCCGCAAAGCTTACATCACCGCCATCAATCGGACGCCGCGGTTTTGGGGTAAGATCTACAACGTGATCGACGGCACGCAGGTCGTTGAATCCAACATGATGGTGCTGTCGCGCATGCGTAAAGCCATGCTGGACCTTTTGGGGCAGCATGAGCCTGACGTCATCATTTCGACTTACCCGATCTACAATTACGTGCTCGATGACCTCTACGAAGAGGGGCACCCCAAGACCTTTTCCCAGATCACCATCATCACCGATTCCATCACGGTGAACTCCGTCTGGTACCGCTGTTCCAGCGATTACTTTCTTGTCGCCAACGAGGATACCGCCGCCGTCCTGCGCGCCGCGGGTTGTCCCGAGGAGCGCATCAAAATCCTCGGGTTTCCCGTGCCCCACCGTTTTGCCGAGATGCGCGATCGCCGATACACGGCTGAAGACGTCGGGCCGCGGAAGGTCCTGTACATGATCAATTCCGGCAAGAAAGAGGCGCCGCAACTGGTGGAACGGCTGAGCCAACGGGACGACATCGTGCTGACCGTAACGGTCGGGCGGGATGCAGCTTTACGCCGTGAAATCGAGGCGCTGATGATGCACTCGGCCCACTCGGTGCAGATCCTGGGGTGGACCACAAAAATGCCCGAACTGCTGACCAGCCACCACGTCATCATCACCAAGGCCGGCGGAGCGACGATCCAGGAAGCCATCGCCGCTCGCACCCCGGTGATCATCAGCCAGGTGGTTCCCGGCCAGGAAGAAGGCAATGCGCGCCTTATCGTTGAAAATGAGTGCGGGATGTTAGCGCCCAGGCCGAACGCCATCGTCGAAGCCCTGGAAACCGCCTTTGCGAACGATGGAGAGGTTCTGCGCCGGTGGGTAGCCAATCTGGGCCGGCTCAGCCACCCGGATGCGTCGCTGCAGATTGCCCGTTTTATTCTCTCCCTGGCTGTGCCGGAGGATGCCATGTCGCCGCGCCGGTTATCCTTTGAGGCGAAATCCGTGCCGGCCAAGCAGTCCATCCTGCTTTGTGACCTCCACACGCACACGACGTTCTCGGATGGCAAGCTGACCGTCGCTGAGTTGGTCGATTTTTACGGGCAGCGCGGCTTTGATGCGCTCTGCATTACCGATCACATCTGTGATTACGCCAAGCTTATCGGGCGCATGACGGGCCTTACCGGGGTGGCGATGACCCTGGACCAGGTCACGCATTATTTTGAGACGATCGAGAAGGAGAAACGCCGGGCCTGGGAGAAATACAACCTGCTCCTGATGACCGGCCTGGAGTTCAATAAGGAGGGCCTGACCCGGAAAAGTTCTGCGCACCTGCTCGGCATCGATCTCAAGCGGCCGATCGATCCCGGCTTAAGCATCGTCCAGACGATCGCCGAGATTCACGCTCAGGGCGCGCTCGCCATTGCGTCGCATCCGCACGAGTTCAAGACCACCTGGGGTAAGAACACCCTCTACCTGTGGGAAAACCTTGAGCAGTATGCGCCGTTGCTCGACGCGTGGGAAGTGGCCAGCCGCGATGACCTTTTCAACCCCGTCGGGTTGCGACGGTTGCCGTTCGTCGCCAACAGCGATTTCCACAAACCGAAACACATCTTCTCCTGGAAAACGGTCCTGTTCTGCGAAAAGGACCCCGAAGCGATCAAGGAATGCATCCGGGTCAATCGCAACGTCGCCATCACCCTTTATCGCAACCACCACACCGGGTTCACCACCCTGCCTATTGAGCAGCGCGCTTCCCGGCTGAATTTCGTGCGGAAACGGATGACGGAACTGGTCTCAACCGGCCGCGAGGTGGCCTAACGGGTAACGGGTAACGGGTAACGATTGGGCTGAGTGCCAGGTGTCAAGCGTGGAATGCAACGCGGTCCTCTCCGTCTGCGCAACTTGTGGACCTCTGGACTGCGTGTTCTGCGGAGAGTTCTGTTTTCCCGCCGTGTGACGTTGTGATCAGGTACGCAGCGCGGGATTTGCGCCCGCAACCCGTTACCCGTTACCCGTTACCCGTTACTCACAGCGCTTCCGAGGTGATCCGCCTGATCTCCTCGGCTTTGGCGTCGAGGTATTTACCGAACGCTTCGCGCTCGCCCGGATCCAGTTCCTCCTCGATCTGTTCGCCTTTAACCTGTAATTCCTGCGCCTGTGCGATGAGCCGGCCGTAATCCGAAAGGTCGGCATCCTTCATCATCCGGATATACGCCGTCTCGAAATTGCGGACGTAAGCGTCATAGACCTGGACATATTCGTTTGCCGCGGCGGAGGCAAAATGGGGTGCCGGGACCGGCGTAGGGCTGCTCGGCGCAGGGCTTGGTCCGGCGGCATTGGCATTGTCCGTAGCCGATGGTTCCGGAGGCTCCGGAGAGGAGGCTGGAGCGGAGACCGAGACTGAGGCTGAGGGCTCGGGCGTGGGCGCCGCGCTGGCCGCGGCCGACGGGTTGGGCGTGGCCGTGGCGATCGCATCCGCAGCAGCGGTCACGGTCACCGCGGGCGTGGCCTTATCGGCGAGGACCGTCGCCGCCGGGGTCGCAGACGTCAGGGGTGATGAGGGGGCGGGATGAACCACGGCGTCGGCCCCAGCCTCCCCGCCGCCGTGCCGCTCGCAAGCGGCAAAGCCGGCCAGAAACGGCAGCGTGCCAATCGCGGCAAACGCTTTAAGGGATGGGAAGATTCTACGCAGGGGGGCGGGGTTGACCGGGGCCGGCCATGGGTGAACCACGCTTTTCTCAACCTTATGCAAACCGATAACCGCTACCGTGAAAGGTCAATTTGATGCAGGACCTGAAAGCCTTCGCCTGCGAGGACCGTCCAGCTGCAATCGAGGTCGTCCACATGCAGCGCCAGGGCAGACCGTCCATGCGGCCGATACAGGATGGGATAACAAACCTGGATGTTAACCTCCGCCATGAGCAACGCCTGGAGCATCCGTTTCAGGTCGACGGCCGTTTCGCGCATTTCCACGACCAGGATTTCGGAAATGCTGTAAGCGATCTCGTGCAGCTCGAACAGGCTCTCGACCATGTCTGGGTCGCTGACAATGAGACGCACCAAAGCCGAATCCGTGGAGTCCTGCGAGTTCAGAGCCAGGACGTGCACGTCATGGTCATTCAACAGTTTTACCAGTTCAAGGAGCGCCCCTACCTTGTTAAGGAGGAAAACTGAGAACTGCTTCACCGTCGGACCCGCAGTCTTCTCTTTAACAGTGGGGACATCCGTAGTCATGAGGCCCGCCAAAAGACGTTATTTATAACAGTAGATCAAGCAAAAGGTGGCCGGCTGAGAATCTTCCTGGGAAATTTTCACATAGTACAAGCCACTTGCTTCCGGGCTGAACCCCGCCGCGGCGCGATTACCTTCTGCATACGGCTCGAACTTTACCGGTTTACCCTGGTCATCAAAAACGGCAACCTTGAGCTTATCCACCTTTTTCGTCGACGCCACTGAAAACCAATAGGCGTTTCCGCTGTAAAGATTAACTGAAATCACCTCCGCGTGGTCTCGGGCGACCTTGCCGAAAAGGTGACCATCCCGGATCTTGAATCCATCATTTTCGAAAGCGCCCGCGAGGTCCAGAACCTCGCTGCGCGCCGCCACCTGGTCGTCGGTCACGGTCTCGGCGCGGCCCGTTGCCAGCCCGGCGAACAAATTTACTGCGCAAGCGCAGACGAGGAGCAGGGGCATGCGTTTCATTGGATGTTCGAGATCTGTTTAGCGATGTTGGCCACCAAGCCGTTCAAGCTGCGCACTTCTTCCGCGCTCGGCACGTGATCGGCCGGAAAACTCACCATCTTTTCGACCGCCTCAAGCTGCTGGCTGACTTTGCCGACGGCTTTGTCGTCCCGCAGCTTGGGATTAACCTGGTCCAGTTTCGACCTGAGATAGGCCACCAGCGCCGGTTGCCGCAGCAGCTTGGCGTCGTCTGCGTTATAATTCTGCAGGAGCAACCCGGTCACCACCTCCGTGCCGCGAATCCAGCCGCCGACACTGACCAGGGTGATCAGATCAGCGTCGCGATTTTGTTCCAACGCTTGTTTCACCTCGTTCTGAGTCGCCGCCAACTCCTCATCCAGTTGAGGCCACGCGCCGTTCTCGGCAAACTGCGTGATGCTCTTGCTGCGGGCCAGCACGCTGTCCGACACACTGAGCTTCTTGGCCAGCGTGAGCACGTCGCGGCCGATATTTTTAACCTGCTGCCCGTCTTTTGCCGCCACGGCGATGAACCCGTCTGCGATGAGTGTTCCGAGGTTCAAGGCCACCTGGGCGCGGCTCGTGGAGTTGAATGACGTGGGGGGACGGTACTGGGAACTCCAGTTTGGTTTGCCGCCTTTATCGATCGCGGCAAACACTTCACCCGGCGTCGGAACCGTCATCACGTCCGTGTAGAGGGCATGTTGGACTTCTTCCGGGGCTAACGCCGGGACAGGGGAGGAGGGTTGCTCGGTTTGAGCCAGCGCGGACGCTGCCAGCAAGCACGGCAGTACACTCGACAAGAGCCGGTTGCACAGATCGGACATACGGGGGGCACTTTAGCAATTGGACCTGGGCTGTCCAGCCTGGGTTGGGGTGGGATTTGTTTCGGCTTGATTTATACAACCAGTTAACTATACTGGCCCGGTGAGACCCGTCAGCGGCGCCAAGCAACGTTTGCTGCATACTGCCCTCGACCTGCTCTGGCAGCGCAGTTATGGCTCCATCAGCGTCGATGACATCTGTTCCCAGGCCGCCGTCAACAAGGGAAGCTTTTATTACGCGTTCAGAACCAAGTCCGAACTGGCCGTGGCGGCCTTCGAGACCCATTGGAACGGGATGCGGCCGGCTATGGACGCCGCCTTCTCGTCCCAGAACGATCCCCTCGTCCGTCTCGACCAGTACTGCGACCTCGTCGTTCGCGACCAGCTCGAGCGCTACCGGGCGCTGGGCAAGATCCTGGGGTGCCCCTTTTGTTCGCTCGGATGCGAATTAAGCACCCAGGATGACGCCGTCCGGGCGAAGACGCGGGAGATTTGCGACCGGATCATACGTTACCTCGTCGCCACGCTGCGGGATGCGATTGCCCAAGGGGTTTTGCCGCCAGGCGTCGAGCCGGACGAACTCGGGCGCGAAATCTTTTGTTACCGGACGGGGGTGTTGGTGCAGGCAAAAATTGAGAACAACCCGGAGGCGTTGAACGATCTTAAACCGGGTTTGTTTCGCCATCTGGGACTGGCGCCCGTGGCTGGGGCGTGAGTTTTCCGGAGGTGAAATCACCCGGGCCAAAATGGTCAACTTAACTAACCGGTTAATAAAACCTCGCTTTGTTCGTCATGCGCGTGAATAGAGTCCCCGCAGATTGGCGGGTGCCGGGTGGAGTTCGGGGTTCGGGGTTCGGGGTTTGGCGTTCGGAGTTCGGAGACGCCCTCGCCGGACGAGTTTCGGTCCGCGCAGAGACCTTCTGCCGCCCTTTCAGGGCTCATCGTCCTTTTACGGTTTCCCAGGGTAAACCCTGGGCTAAGTTCTACTGCCCTTTCGGGGCAAAAGACGGTCTTCAGGCCATCGGTGGGTTTGATTCGCCTCAAGCGTTTCAGTCCCTGGCTAAAGTCGGCTGCCCCTTCGGGGCAAAGGCGGTCAACCGGCCCAAAGCGACCAGGGCGACTCCGAACCCCGAACTCCGGACTCCGAACTCCGAACTCCACCCGCTCCCCATCCCTATGAGTACCAAGAATAACTCGAATCCCGGGGCCCACCCCGGGAACATCAAGGTTCACGTCATCGTCATGCCAAAACGCAGCGTCCTGGATCCGCAGGGCGTTGCGGTGCGCAACGCGGTGCGTGAAGCCGGGGTCTCGGGTCTGCAAGGCGTGCGGGTCGGCAAGTTTCTTGAACTGGAATTCGAGACCGAGCCCGACGCGGCCGGTCTGGATGAAGTCTGCCGCGACCTGTTGTCCAACCCCGTCATCGAGGATTACGTGATCGAACGGTCTGCGGGCCGGCAAATATGATATGAAGATCGCCGTCATCCAGTTTCCCGGCTCCAACTGTGACCAGGACTGCCTTGCGGCCCTCCGGGCGGGCCTCGGGGCATCCGCCGGTTACGTCTGGCATAAGGAAGAGAGCCTGGCCGGTTACGACGCGGTGGTGCTTCCCGGCGGATTTTCCTACGGCGATTACCTGCGCTGCGGGGCGATTGCCCGGTTCTCGCCGATCATGAAGGCCGTGATTGCGGCTGCCCGGGAAGGCATGCCGGTACTCGGCATCTGCAACGGTTTCCAGATTCTGTGCGAAGCGGGTTTGCTTCCCGGGGCCCTGGTCCGCAATCGCGACCTTGCCTTTATCTGCCAGCCCGTCCGCCTGCGGGTGGAAACTTCCGATACCCCGTTTACCCGCCTTACCCGGCCCGGCCGGATTCTGCGGATGCCGGTGGCGCACGGCGAAGGAGCCTTTTTTGCGGACGAACCGGTCCTGGAAAGGCTGCGGGCCGAAGACCGGATTGTGTTTCGGTACGTGGATGCCGCCGGGCGCCCGGTCGCCGAAGCCAACCCGAACGGCAGCGTCGACAACGTGGCCGGGGTTTGTAACCCCGAACGCAACGTGGTCGGCATGATGCCGCACCCGGACCGCGCCTGGGATGAACTCCTCGGCAGCACCGATGGGCGCTTGCTGTTTGGGTCTTTGATTGAAACCTTTGCCGTCCGCTGATTGGATGTCCGCCACGACCATCACTCCCGAACTGGTGCGCAAGCACGGCCTGACCGAAGACGAATACGAGCGCATCAAGCAGATCCTCGGCCGTGAACCTAACTACACCGAGCTCGGCGTGTTCTCGGTGATGTGGAGCGAGCATTGCTCATACAAAAATACGCGCCTGCAGCTTAAAAAATTTCCCACGACCGGTCCGCGCGTCCTCGTGAAGGCCGGGGAAGAAAATGCCGGGGTCATCGACATCGGCGACGGCTGGGCGGTCGCCTTCAAGATGGAGAGCCACAATCACCCGAGTGCGGTCGAGCCTTTCAACGGGGCTGCCACCGGGGTGGGTGGCATCATCCGCGACATTTTCACGATGGGGGCGCGTCCGGTGTTCCTGCTTGACTCGCTCCGGTTCGGAGAGATTGAGGGGGACACCCCGCAGGCGCGGCGCAACCGCCGCCTTTTGCGTGGGGTGGTGAGCGGCATCTCGCATTACGGCAACTGCATTGGCGTGCCGACCATCGGGGGCGAGGTGTATTTCGACGAGGCGTATGAGGGCAATCCGCTCGTAAATGTCTTTTGCGCGGGCGTGCTGCGCCACGACCAGATCGCCCGCGGGGCGGCCCGGGGCATCGGCAACCCGGTCTATTACGTGGGGGCTGAAACGGGCCGGGACGGCTTGGCCGGGGCGGCCTTTGCGTCGCGGGATCTGACGGAAGAATCGAAGGAAGACCGGCCGGCGGTGCAGGTCGGCGACCCGTTCAAGGAAAAGCTGCTGCTGGAAGCGTGCCTGGAATTGCTTGCAAGCGGCGCCGTGGCGGGCATCCAGGACATGGGGGCGGCGGGCCTGACCTGTTCGACTTGTGAGACGGCCAGCCGCGGCGGGACCGGCGTGGAGATCGACCTGGCGCTGGTGCCCAAACGTGAACCGGGCATGACGGCGTACGAGACCCTGTTGAGCGAGTCGCAGGAACGCATGCTGATCATCGTTAACCAGGGACACGAAGAAGCGGTAAGGCGGATTTTTGAAAAGTGGGATCTGCCTTATGCCTTGATCGGCCGGGTCACCGGCGACGGCATGATGCGGGTTCGAACAAAAAGTGAGGTCTGCGTGGAGATTCCTGCAAGCAAACTGGCCGACGACGCCCCGGTCTATGCGCGGGAGGAGCGTCCACCGGTTCCCGAACCCGAGCTCGACCTGCAGACCGTGCCCGCCGCCGACGTGGAAAAAGCCCTGGTCCGCGTGTTGGGGCACCCCACCATCGCATCAAAACGTTGGATTTACCGCCAGTACGATCACACGGTCCGTGCCGGTACGGTGGTTCCGCCGGGGTCGGATGCCGCGGTGTTCTACGTGCGCGAAGCCGGGAAATTCCTGGCCGCCACTTCGGACTGCAACGGGCTGTATTGCCGGCTTGATCCGCGGGAAGGCGCCCGGATCGCGGTGGCGGAAGCGGCCCGCAACCTTGTCTGCTCCGGGGCCACCCCGCTTGCCGTCACCGATAACCTGAATTTCGGCAACCCGTACCGTCCGGAAAACTTCTGGCAACTGCGCGAAGCGGTGGACGGTCTTGCCGAGGCATGCCGCGAATTCGGTTTACCCGTGACCGGCGGCAACGTCAGCCTGTATAACCAGAACCCGGCCGGCGCGATCGACCCGACCCCGACGGTGGGCATGGTCGGTCTGATCGACGATCGGGCCTGGATCACGCGGCAACATTTTCGCCAGGCAGGTGACGTGGTGCTGCTGATCGGCGATCCCGGAACCGAATTAGGCGGGTCACAATACCTGAAGCTGATCCACGGCCGTAAAGCGGGCCGTCCGCCCCGGTTGGATTACCAAAAGGAGAAGGCGTCTCAGGCTGCGGTGCGCCGCCTGATCCGGGCAGGGTGGTTGCAAAGCGCTCACGATTGTTCCGAAGGCGGTTTAGGCGTCGCGCTGGCTGAGGCGTGCTTCTCAACGGAAGCTCGCCTCGGTGCCCGGCTCCGGCTCCAGGCGCCCGGCCTGCGGGATGACCAGGCACTCTTCAACGAGAGCCAGTCGCGCATCGTCGTTTCCGTGGTTCCGGCCCGGGCCGACGAAGCGATCGGACTGGCGGCTGAAGCGGGGGCGCCGGTCCAACGGCTCGGCGAAGTCGGCGGTGACGCGCTTTCCATCTCGGTAAACGACCGCGAGTATCGATGGGACGTGGAAGGGATTTTCGATTCGTGGTATTTTAGCATCGAGCGCCTGATGTCGTCAGGATTTAGCGGATAGAGACGGTCATGACATGGATGTAGATCCTTTCGGCGTGCTGTCGCCCTTACTTGTGCTTTTGTGAATCTCAACCTTTTTCGCCGATCCTGTCGCTTGTGAATTCTTCCTCGAAACCACGCCATGAATGCGGGGTGTTTGCCGTTTACGGCCATCCGAACGCCGCCTCGCTGACCTATTACGGCCTTTTTGCACTGCAGCATCGCGGCCAGGAAAGCGCCGGCATGGTTACCACCGAAGGGTCTCATCACCTGTTCAACATCCATCGCGGCATGGGCCTGGTGTCACAGGTCTTCGGCGAAAAGGACCTGCAGCGCTTGACCGGTACCCGGGCCATCGGGCACGTCCGGTATTCGACGACCGGTTCAAGCACGTTGAAGAACGCGCAACCGCTCGTCGTTGACTGCGGGCGGGGCCAGCTCGCCATCGCGCATAACGGCAACCTGGTAAACGCCGCCATCCTGCGGGATGAACTCGAAGCCCGGGGCTCGATTTTCCAGACTACCGTCGACAGCGAAATCATCCTCCATTTGCTGGCCCGCCCGACCGGGCGGGACAACGTCCTGACGGCCCTGCGGCAGGTGCACGGGGCGTTTTCTCTCGTCCTGCTGAGTGAAGAGGAAATCATCGGCGTCCGTGACCCGTTCGGTTTCCGGCCGCTGGTGCTGGGCAAACTCGACGACGCATTTATCCTCGCGTCGGAAACGTGCGCGCTGGACCTGATCCACGCCGAGTACATTCGCGAGATTGAACCCGGCGAGGTGGTGATCATCAACGATGACGGCATCCGCTCGGAATGGCCGTTCAAGGAGGAACGCAAGGCCTTCTGCATGTTCGAATTCGTCTATTTCGCGCGGCCGGACAGCGTCATCAGCAACCGGAACGTCAGCAAGGCCCGCGTCAACATGGGGCGCGAACTGGCCCGGTTGCATCCCGTTGAGGCCGACATCGTCGTGCCGGTGCCGGACTCGGGCAATTACGCCGCGCTCGGCTTCAGCCAGGAATTAGGCATCCCTTACGAGCACGCCTTTGTGCGGAACCATTATATCGGACGCACGTTTCTGCAGCCGACGCAGCTCATTCGCGACTTCGACGTGCGGGTGAAGCTCAACCTGATCAAGGAATTGGTACGCGACAAACGGGTGGTCGTCGTGGACGATTCCGTCGTGCGCGGCACCACCGCCCGGGCCCGGGTGGTTAATCTGCGGGAGGCCGGGGCAAAAGAAGTGCACCTGCGGATCAGCTGTCCGCCGCACAAGTACCCTTGTTATTACGGGATCGATTTTCCCGACCCGAAAAACCTGCTCGCAAACCAATATTCGATGGAACAGATCCAGGAGTACCTGGGTGTGGATTCAATCGGTTATCTCGAGGTGGATGCGATGGTGCGAGCAACGGGTTTGCCGAAACAGGATTTCTGTTTAGCCTGCTTTAACAACGAATACCCGGTGCCTTTCGACCCGAACGTGGATAAATTCATCATGGAACGACGCCGAACGCGTTCCCGTTTGTTGCCGGATGCGAAAGCCCAACCCGGGTTGTTCGCCCAACTTAAATGAGCAATGCCCCCAAGAGCAAGGCTTACGCCGAATCCGGCGTCGATATCGAGCTGGGAAACCGGGTAAAAAAGGGGCTTCAGGAAAAGGTCCGCACGACCTTTGGCCCGGAAGTGCTGGGCAAGATCGGCGGTTTCGGCGGGCTGTTCCGGGCCGACTTCCGGAACATGCAGGAACCGGTTTTGGTGTCGAGCATCGACGGGGTCGGCACCAAGCTGAAAATCGCGATCAGTCTCGGCAAGCATGAGTCGGTCGCCCAGGACCTGGTCAACCATTGCATTAACGATATCGCCGTCACCGGGGCGCGTCCGCTTTTCTTCCTCGATTACATCGGGGCCGAACGCCTTGAGCCGGCGGTTTTCAACCAACTCATTTCCGGCTTCACCAAAGCCTGCCGCGTCAGCCGGTGCGCGTTGATCGGTGGTGAGACCGCCCAGATGCCCGACATGTATTACGAAGGCGAGTACGATCTGGCCGGTTGCATCGTCGGGATCGTGGACCGGCCCAAAATTCTGGATGGCAGCCGGATCGTGCCTTCCGACGTGCTGGTGGGTTTGCCGTCGAGCGGCCTCCATACCAACGGTTACTCGCTTGCGCGCAGAGTCTTGCTCCACGGCCTGGGCCTGAGCCTGGAGCAGAAGGTGGACGGGTTATCCAAACCGTTAGGCGAGGAGCTGCTCCGGATTCACCGCAATTATCAACCCATCCTCGAATCCGTGCCGTCCGGCGTTATCAAGGGGGCCGCCCACATTACCGGCGGCGGTTTGATCGATAACCTGCCGCGGGTCCTGCCCGCCACCTGCGATGCGCTCATCGATACGGGTTCATGGAAGGTTCCGGCCCTGTTCCGGCTCGTTCAGCGGGCAGGCGATATCAGCACCGAGGAGATGTTCCAGGTTTTCAACATGGGGATCGGTATGGTGTTGGTGGTAAGCAAGCGTCATCAACAGGAGGTAGTCGCCCTGACCAAAGGGAAAGTTATCGGCAGGATTACCCCGGGTTCGGGCAGGGTGTTGCTCAGTTAGGCATGACCCGGAGGTCGTTCGGCGAAGAAATCGTCCACAGATTTACACAGATTAAAGGAAGTGTAAGGAGCCGGGCAATTTGCCTCACAGCCGCGCTCGGGGAATTAACCTTCCGTTCGGAATCACCCTGATCCGCCTTCCGGCCTAACAGGCGAGGACTTTAACGTTTGGGGCGAGTTGGCGTCTCCAGCGCGGATGGCCTGGAGACGGGGATACGGCCCAACGGGCCGGCAGAACTTATACCATTTCGATGATCATCGAGGTAACATTTTGTCTTAGGCCCAACGGGCCGGCAGAACTTAGCCCAGGGTTCCACCCTGGGAACGCCCCCGCCCCACGATCGAGCCCTGAAGGGGCGGCAGAATGCGGACCAGAAGGACTTGACGAATACTAAAATGTTTTGTGTTATTGGTTCGTGTCTCAATCTCTTTCCCGCGTGCTCATTCACCTGATCTTCTCGACTAAGGGTCGTGCTCCCGCCCTGGCCGACGAAGCCGTGCGCTGCGACCTTCACGCCTACCTGGCTGCCACAGCGCGCGACCTGGGCTGCCCGGCTATTCGGGTCGGCGGTGTCGCCGATCACGTCCACGTGGTTTGTTGCTTGGCACGCACCGTCAGCGTGGCCTCCTTGGTGGCTAAACTGAAAATGGGTTCCAGCCGGATGCTCAAGGTGAAAGCCGGGACCCGCTTTCAGTGGCAGAATGGGTACGGCGCCTTTTCGGTCTCGGAATCGGCCTTGGGTGACGTCGTTGAGTACGTCGCAAATCAAGCCCAGCACCATCGACGGCTTTCGTTCCAGGAGGAGTACCGCGCCTTCCTGTGCCGGCACGGCGTCGACTTCGATGAGCGGTACGTCTGGGACTAAGGGGAGGCGGGCGGCTTGGCGGCGTGCCTGCCTACGTCTGCGTTTCTTTCTTTCGCCCTTTCAGGGCTTAATCACGGGGAGAGAGGCCGGTTCCCAGGGTAAAACCCTGGGCTATGTTCTCCTGGCCCTTCGGGCCGTAATACCCTTTAGGCAATTAGCTCGGTAGAATGCCGCCGGAGGGGGCGCGTTACCGGATCCTCCGCACGGCGTTGAGTCGGCATTATTGAGGCTTGATCGATAAAATTATGGTCATTTTTCCTCGGAATGTTTCGATGATTACATTTGTTAAAGGTCAATAGCCCAGAAGGGGCGTTAGAACATGACCCAGGGTTTACCCTGGGTAACCGTAAAATCACGATGAGCCCTGAAGGGGCGGCAGAGGGCGCCGCTCCCTCCGGAGCAGAGGTTAACCGCGGCCACTGCGTCTCCGAACCCCGAACCC